>JAFEDL010000086.1:7693-7855 GCA_018241645.1 Pseudomonadota bacterium | reverse complement strand
CCCGTCCGGGAAACCGGGCGGGCCACAGCCCTTGCTGCGGTCGTCGGCCCGGGCTGCGCGGACATCCACCCCCTGACACGCAGGTGTCGATCCTTGCAGCGCAGACATGCACCGTTGCTGCGCACGCCTCCGTCCGCGCCGTGCAGGCATCCGCCTCCGTCT
>JAFEDL010000086.1:7224-7519 GCA_018241645.1 Pseudomonadota bacterium | reverse complement strand
TGTCTCCGGCATGCCGCTGGCCGCGGCAGCGGTCCGAGGGCCAACAGCGCAACACCGGCATGGAGGGCGGAACGGCCATGAAGCTCTATCTGCACGCCGGCCCCGGCCTGAGCGCGGCGATGGAACGCCAGTGGTTCGGCACGACGCTGCCGGTGCACTGGTGGGATCAGCCCGTTGCCGCGGCGGCCGACGCGCAGCCCTACCGGAGTCTGCTCGATGCCGCGCGTGCCGAACTCGTCCGCCTCGCCGACACAGCCGGGCGTCCCGTCGATGTGATCGCCCATTCCTTCGGCAG
>JAFEDL010000086.1:5770-7049 GCA_018241645.1 Pseudomonadota bacterium | reverse complement strand
CCGCTGCGACCGTACTGGAGTCCGCAAGCCACGGCCGCCCGCGCCCGTCACGCAGCCCTCGCCGCCCGGTACTTCACATTCGATCCCGACACCTACCTGCGCGTGGTCTGGGACCGCATCGGACAGCCGTCGCGCCCGCCGTTTGACCGGCCGCACGCGGGCGGCGCGCTGCGCTGTCTGTTCGGCCGCTGGGATCCGCTGCTCGATGCCGGCGAGCGTGCGCTGTGGGGCCGCTGGCTGCCGCACGCCGAACACCGGCTCGTCGAAGCCGGACATTTTTTACAGTTCGAGCTGCCGCCGCGGGACTGGCTGTAATCCCGATCCACTTCAGCCGTCGGTGCGATCCCTGCCGAGCAGGCGCTCGCGCAACGCCGTGCGCTCGTGGACTTCGAGCTTGTCGTAGACCGCTTGCACGTGGTCCTTGACCGTGTTCGGCCGCACGCCGAGACGCCGGGCGATCTCGGGCTGCGAATGACCGAGCGCGATCAGCAGCGCCACCTGCTGCTGCGTCGGTGACAGCACGGTATCGCGCATGCCGAGCGCCAGGCGCAGCGCCAGCGGCTCCTCGCGCCGGATCGTCACGCCCACGCGCGGCTCGCCGCCCGCGTGGTCGTGCAGCCAGCGCGCACGGAACGTGAAGCGTCCGCGCGCGTTGTCGCAGCGCAGCACCGGCGGCGCGTCGGCTTCGTGCCGGCTGTAGCGCTGCAGGCGCTCGCCCAGCCGCGCGAGCCAGTGTGTCCATTCGGCTTCGAGCCTGGTCAGCGGCGCACCGGTCGGCAGCCGCGGCTGAATGGCCGCGATCAGCAGCGCGCACGAGCGCTCGCAGCTCTGCAGCACCCGGCCCTGCAGATCCGTGACCAGCAACGCCTCGTCCCCGGTATCGACGTATTCGCCGACCGGCTGCGGCTTGCTGCCGAGCGCAAAGCCCAGATACGGGACGATCCGGGCGAGCAGAGCATGTTCCTCGTCATCGAACGCCGGTTCCCGCTCGTCGCGATAGAGCAGCAATGAACCGAGCATCGGGCTGCTGCCGCGCTCGCGGATCGACGCCTGCAGCGCGTGATGCGCGCCCATCGGTCGCCACATCGCCTCGTAAAAGTCCGTCTTGTAGAAGTCCTCCCCCCAGTCCGGCAGCACGCGCACGCCCTGGAACAGACGCACGCTGCGGGCAAAGCCGATGCCGATCGGTCCCGGTCCCCGGTTCAGGTACTCGGTGCCGAAGCGGCAGACCATGGCGGCCGTGATTTCCTCGTCCCAGTGGATATGCGGGATGCCGCCG
>JAFEDL010000086.1:0-5653 GCA_018241645.1 Pseudomonadota bacterium | reverse complement strand
ATCGCAGCAGCAGGCTTCATGGGCTGACGCCGAAGTTGGCAATGGGGGCGACGACGGACGGTTCGCACAATTCCCCCCCGGTCGGGGGATGGCGGGCGACTGGTCGAATTCTAGGATGCCCTCCATCCCTGCGACGAATGGCACCCGCCCGATCCGCCATCGAGCGATGCACGCCGGCGCCTCGGGGGGAGGGACCGGGCATCGGCGATGCCATACGCCGGCCGCGGTCGGCAACGATGACGGGCCGTTCGGCGATCCCCGCGAATGCGCCCCTACCAGCCAGAGGTGCACGCCATGCTGACGATGACGGCAGCCATGCCCGCAGCGACGCGGTTCGACGGCCTCCTCACCGATCTCGCCAGCGCCCTTGATCGTTTCGAAGAACTTGAGCGCAGCGCAGGCACTGCGGCGGCCGGCTTCCATGCCGTCGCGGCGGCCGTCCACACGCTCTGCACGTGCATCGCCGCCGCCGAAGCCGCCGGCGTCGATCGCAACACGCTGCGCATGCTGCTGGCACCGGCCTGGGAGATGCACGGTCGGTCGCCGTTCATCCACCGGCTGCAGACCTGGCCACGCGGCTATCCGGGCGATTTCGAAACGATCGAGTATCTGCTGGCGCAGGATATCCGGGCATGTCCGGATTCGGTCGAATACTGGCTGGAGTTCCTCGCGCTGCAATCGCCGATCGCGCAGCAGCACCGCAACAAGGTCCGCGCCCAGGCCCGCGAGATCGTGACTGCAGTGCAGCGCGGCAGTGTCGATCATCCCGCCCGCATCCTGGTTCTGGCCGCTGGCAGCAGTCCCGATCTGGCGCTGGTGCAGGAAGAAATCGGCCGGTCGAATTGCGCAATCGTGCTCAACGACAGCGACGAACAGGCCCTGGCGTTCTCGCTGACCCGGCTCGCCGGCATTCGTGACCGGCTGTATCCGCTGACCGGCAACGCGCTGAAGTCGATCCCCCGCCTGCGGACCCACGGCCCCTTCGATCTGGTGCTCGCCGGGGGGCTCTTCGACTACCTGCCCGAACGCCACGCGATCTTCCTGATCCGGACGATCTGCCACGAGCTGCTGGCGGCGGACGGCCGCCTGTTCCTGACCAACATCGCGAGCCCGAACCCGTATCGGGTCTGGATCGAACATCTGGCCGACTGGCGGCTGATCGAACGCTCGGCGGAGGAATTGCGGTGGCTAGCAGCGGCGGCCTGCGATTCTGAAGTCAGTTGCGGACTGAGCCGCGAAAACTCCGGCATGACGTGGTTGATGACGATCGACAAAGGCGGCCTGGCGGTCGGTGGAACATAGGCTACGTTCTGGACGCCCCCTTCGCAGGACGTGCCGAGTGCAGGTGATGAGCGCTATCGGCGAGTGTGGAGAGAGGGCCTGAATCCACTGCAAGAAGAAAGCGGTGCGCAGCAAAGCTGCACACCTTACGCAACTGTCATCACATGATCAGGGGGTTAAAATGGTTATCTCTGCCAAGCCGATATCATTGATCAGAATGCTTTCCCTATCAGTGATTTTGCTAGTTTCACCACAAACACTTGCAGTCGTATTGTTGAAGCCTGGCGTTCCTACACCGCTTCTCGATTTGTTTCCAGTTGAAACGACAAGCGAAGTTTCTTCCTGGTATTTAGGGCTTTATAGTTATACCGACCAACCAAACCCACCGTACACAATAAGTGGCGGCACGACTTTTCCGCCAGGCTCATCATACTATTATGGAGATGAAATCACTGGATCTGCATTTAACTATGGAACAGATGTTTATTATGCGTATCAAGGGATACCGCAATTTGCTCCTCTCGCATCCGGGTTTATTACAGTCAATTCCGATTACAAAGAATCGTCAATTACTATTCCACTGGTCGTTCTTCAAAAACAAGTCTTGACTGGCGGTTATTGTGATGTATATCCGGGATATTCTGGATATCCTTGCTTCAGTCGTTATAACACAATCGAAGGACCATTCACCTTTTCCGTCAACCCAACCACATTTGAAAGCGCGGTAATTAATAGTGTAACCCCATTTTTCGGGCATGGCCGTTTATTCGAAGGAACGCTAATAGAGAAAGGCCAAATGGGCGCCCAGTTTATACCAAATTTCAATCTTAGCATACCCGAGGTATTACAATTGCCGAGCACTACAGGGCTGCCAAAATTTGACCATTTCAACTGGTCGCAGCAAATTACTAAAATTTCATTGGTTGACGACTCAGGAAAAACCATTTTAGAGAATTTATCTGATTTATCTGATTTATCTGATTTATTTGAGGCGGGCTGCACCTTCATTAAGGCATGCGACATAGGAAAAGCCATTTTAGAGTATTTGTCTGGATTGGTGGGCGACACAGAAAAAACCATTGTAGAGTATTTATCTGGAAGAGCACCCGGGCCAGACCCGGAACTCGGAGGAAACAAAAATCAAAGACGCAAATGTGGCAACCAACCAGCTCGCGACAATTACCCTTGGTATTGGGATGAAATCAAAACCGGCTGTGGTACCGGAAATGATAGTCCATTGAATTATTTTGTTGAAACCCACACCTTTGCTAATGGTCTTGATATTTCTGATGCTCCGAATTTGATTATACCTGGATTACGAGTAGAGTTTGAAACTTATCTTGCTGGCGTTAATAAAGATCATAAAGGCCGCGTCTTGGCCTTAAACGGAACCTCCTTTAAGTGGGCGTACACACAAACCCTCCCATTTATCGATGGCATAACGAACGCCATAACTTTACAGAATATAAATCCTGACCTCGCCGGCAAAGGCGAAGTAGAGTTTCTTGGGTTTATAAATCAAAATGATTTTGATTCATCACGAATAAATAATCTTATTGCAGCCGGCCTCTTTCCACAAACCATCACCTCTATCGACGAGCCAAATTTACTAATCATGATGATTAGCAGTTTTTTCCTGTGGACATTTTTCCGGCTCTTCCGCTGTCTCCGTGGCTCCCCCTACATCCAATGCCATTTAGTTAAGCCGCCTTGTACGCCGGATGAAACTCGGCGAGGCGCACGCGCTCCTTGCGCGGTGAACTTCGACCCGGTCGTGTGCGTTCGAGGGCATGGGAGGCACGCAGCAAGCGTAGGGCGGATTAGCAAGCGTAGGGCGGATTAGGCGCGCATTGCGTTGCGTATCAAGGTCCATCATCCTTGCCGCGCGCCGTAATCCGCCTTCCGCGTTTCAAGGGCTTGATCAACCGCGAACGATGCGCCTCCTGCGTCGGCACATCCTGCGAGCTCTGAAGTAAGGCTCCTGCTCCAGCCACTCGCGCACCGGGACGGCATGATGCACGCGCAGGTTGTCCACGATCAGGAAAGTCTTGCGTTCGGCATCCTCGATCAGTCCGCCCAGAAAGCCGATGAGCCGGTCAGCGTTCATGGCGCCCTCGTAGCCGTGCGTGAGTCCGTCCCTGATGACGTGCAGACCCCGGTCCCTGACGCGCAGAGCACAACGGCGGGTCAGCTCCGGACGGGGCATCCCGCCGGTGCCACGTCGGCTGCGCAAGGGTTTCGTGGTTTCAGGTGGCACGGGGCTCAGGAATCCGGGCGCACGGCCGACAGGCACGGTATCGTCCGCGGCGCGGCGCGTGACGATCGATCCTGCGCGGGCGCGGGCGTGGAACAGAACGACGGGGCTGGAGATGGAAACTGCGATGACGACCAGAGACGCAGCACTGCGAATCCTGCATCTCGAAGACGATGCGAACGATTGCGAACTCGTGCAGCGCACGCTGCGGGCCGGCGGCCTGGCCTGCGAACTGGAAACGGCCGGGTCGCGTGCGGCGTATCTGGCCGCGCTCGCGCACGGCGGTTTCGACCTGATCCTGTCGGACAGTCAGGTGGCCAACCTCGACGGATGCTCGGCGCTCGAACTGGCCCGGCTGCACTGGCCGGCGGTGCCGTTCATGTTCGTGTCGGGCAGCGCCGGCGCGCAGGACGCAGCGGCGGGCGCCGCCGCCCGCGTATCCAAGAACGAACTCGATACGCTCGTGCCGGCGATCCGCACCGTGCTGGCACGGGAGCCGTCGCCGCCCGGGCCGGATGCGCGCGAACGCTACGTCGGCGCGATGGAGCGGCTCGTGGCGGTCGTGCAGGAACTCTCGCTCGCGCGCGATCTGGAGACCGTCATGGCCATCGTGCGCCGCGCGGCGCGCGAACTCACGGGCGCCGACGGGGCGACCTTCGTGCTGCGCGACGGCGAACGCTGCCACTACGCCGACGAGGATGCGATCGCGCCGCTCTGGAAAGGGCAGCGTTTTCCGATGAGCGCCTGCATCAGCGGCTGGGCGATGCTGAACGCCAGACCGGTGGCGATCGAGGACATCTACGCCGATGCGCGCATCCCCGCCGATGCGTACCGGCCGACGTTCGTGCACAGCCTCGCGATGGTGCCGATCCGCGCGCAGGCGCCGATCGGGGCGATCGGCACCTACTGGGCCACCCGCCGCCGGGTCCGGCCCGAAGAACTGCGCCTGCTGCAGGCGCTGGCCGATACCACCGCCGTCGCGCTGGAGAACGTGCAGGTTTACGCCGAACTCGAACAGCGCGTGCGCGATCGCACGGCCGCGCTGGAGGCGGCCAACGCCGAGCTGGCGGCGACCAATCTGGAACTCGATGCCTTCGGTGCCGCGGTGTCACACGACCTGCGCGCGCCGCTGCGCCATCTGCGCGCGTTCTCGCAGATCCTGCTCGCCGAGCACGGCGAGGCGCTCGATGCCGAGGCCGTGGATTACCTGCAGCGCATCGACGATTCGGCGCAGCGCATGGCGCAGCTCGTCGAGGCGCTGCGGCAGTTGTCGAGTGCCGGCAAGCAGGCGCTGCAGCCGGCCGAGGTCGATCTCGGCGCGCTCGCCCGCAGCATCGCCGCGGAGCTGCAGGCGCAGGCTCCGCAGCGGGCGGCCGAGTTCGTCATCGACGACGGCATGGTGGTGCACGGCGATCCGCGGCTGCTGCGCATCGCGCTCGAAAACCTGCTCGGCAACGCCTGGAAGTACACCGGCCACCGTGCGCAGACCCGCATCGCCGTCGGCCGGCGCCTGGCCCCGGACGGCAGGACCGTCTGCTTCGTGCAGGACAACGGCGCCGGCTTCGATCCGCGGGCCGCCGGCAGGCTCTTCGTCGCGTTCCAGCGCCTGCACGCCGAGAGCGAATTCCCCGGCACCGGCCTCGGCCTGGTCACGGTGCAGCGCATCGTGCTGCGCCACGGCGGCTGGATCCGCGCCGAGGCCGAACCGGACCGGGGCGTGACGTTCAGCTTCACGCTGGGCGGATAGTTCGCACAGGACGGATGGCTCGCTGCCTGCGACGGCAAGGTCCGCGAGGCTTCGGGAGGGATCAATGCCGGCCATGCCAGCGTCGATGCGTGTCCGGAACCAGCCCGCGGGCGGGGGCGAGGATCGGCATCAGCCCCCGCAGCGTTGCGCCGCCTCGCGCGACACCTTCGCCGCTGCCGCGCGCAGCACGTCGAGGCCGGCACCGTGCCGATGCGCGTGCGTCGACAGGTATTGCCGCCACGCACGTGCGCCGGGCAGGCCCTGGAACAGGCCGAGCAGGTGGCGGGTGATGTGCGCGAGTCGCCCGCCGCGGGCCAGATGCCGTTCGACGTAGGGTTCGAGGGCGTCGAGCACGTCGTGGCGGCTGCGCG
>JAFEDL010000085.1 GCA_018241645.1 Pseudomonadota bacterium | reverse complement strand
CGGCGACACGGACCTGGCGGTGGCCAAGCTCTACAACATGCTGCCGGCCGACGAGGTGGCCTCGGACGGGCGCACGGCCGCGACCAACGCCACGGTGCGCTCGGTGTTCATCATCGGCCCGGACAAGAAGATCAAGCTGATGCTGACCTACCCGATGACCACGGGCCGCAATTTCGACGAGATCCTGCGCGTGCTCGAATCGATGCAACTCACGGCTGCGCACAAGGTGGCCACGCCGGTGAACTGGAAGAACGGCGACGACGTGATCATCGCCGGCTCGGTGTCCGACGAGGAGGCGAAGAAACTCTATCCCGGAGGCTGGAAGACCCTGAAGCCCTACCTGCGGGTCGTCAAGCAGCCGAAGTAGGAGTCAGGCCATCATCGAGATGCCCTCGGTGACGACGAAGGCTGCGAGGAACAGCAGGGCGATGATGGTCAAGGCCTTGCCGACGGCCTTTCCGCCGGTGTCGTTGAAGCAGTAGGCGCCGAGGGCGCCGATGAGGCAGAGGTTCGCGTAGGTTTGCATGGGGCATCCTTTCCCGGCGGGAGACTGAGCGGGAAAGTCTGCGCCCGGGCGCTTGCGAAGGCCTGTCCGCGGCCTTTCCAGTGCCTGTCCACCGGCTGACCGGCGGCTGTCGCCGCCTGATGCCGCTGCCTCAGTTGGGCGAGCGCAGCCCGAGCTTTTCCATCATGACGCGGTCGGCCTCGAACTGCTTGCGGGCGAAGGCCGTGTACTCCTCGCCGCTCATGTAGATCGTCGGCTGGTCGTAGCGGTCGAGGGTCTTAAGGTAATTCGGGTCGTCCATCGCGCGGCGGAACGCGTCGTGCAGCGTCTTCACCACCGCCGGGTCCATGCCTTTGGGGCCCGCGATGCCGAACGGGGAAACCGAAACGATCCCGTAGCCCAGTTCCTTCAGGGTCGGCACCGCCGGCCAGCGCTTGGTCCTTTCGGTCCCCCATGTCACCAGCAGCCGCGCGCGGCCGGAGTCCACCTGCGGCGCCCAGCCGGTCGAGTCGACAGTGGCGTCGATGTGGCCGCCCAGCAGGCCCTGGATGTTTTCGGCCACGCCCTTGTAGGGGATGTGCAGGAATTTGATGCCGAGGTTGGCGGCGATTTCCTCCATCGTGATGTGCAGGCTGGTGCCGGCGCCCGGCGTGCCGTACGACACCTTGCCGGGGTTGGCTTTCGCATAGTCGAGGAATTCCTTGAAGGTCTTCCACGGCGCGTCAGCACGCACAACCACGCCGAACGTATAGCCGGTCAGGCCGATGACGTAGGTGAGGTCCTTCAGCGGGTCGAAGGCGACTTTCTGCAGGTGCGGCAGGCGGAATACCGTGATGGGCGCCTGGGTGAGCACGTAGCCGTCCGGTCGCGCAGCCACCAATGCCGCCGCGCCCATGGTGCCGGAGGCGCCGGGCTTGTTCTCGATCACGACGGGTTGCCCGAGCTGCTTGCCGGCGGCTTCGGCGAACGAGCGCAGCACGAGGTCGCTGGAACCGCCCACGGGCCAGGGGCAGATGAGGGTGATGGCCTTGGTGGGGAACTGCTGCGCCAGGGCGGGGGCCGCAAGAAGCACCCCGGCGAGCAGCGACGCGAGGGCGAACAGCGCACGGTGCGCAACGGTACGGACTTTCATTTTGGCTCCTCCGCTTTTGTTATGCGGCAAAGCGTAGCGCAACCCGCGGAGGAGGGGTAGGGGCGGCCGGCGCTATTTGGTTGCGAGCGCCTGGGCGCCGGCCCAGTCGCCGCCGAGCGCCTTGACGAGAAATACCGCGGTCAGCAGCCTCTGCCCGGAGAGTTGCGCCGCCAGGCGTTCGCTGTTGAGCAGCCCCTGCTGGGCCGTGATCACATCGAGGTAGGTGGAAATCCCGCCTTCGTAGCGGCTGGTGGCGAGGTCGAGCACCTTCGCCGCGCTGGCCGTCGCGGCGAGGGCCTGTTCGTGGGCCCGCTCGAGCGCGGCGAGCCCGGTGATGCCATCCTCGACTTCCTGCATCGCCGAGAGCACCACGCGCCGGTAGTTGGCCACCGTCGCTTCGTAGCCTGCGCTGGCGTTGTCGACGTTGGCCTGGATCCGGCCGCCGTCGAACAGGGGCATGGCCACCGCCGCGCCCAGCGACCAGATCAGGCTGGGCGCATCGAAGACCAGCGGCAGGGTGCGGCCCTCGCGGCCGGCGAACCCGCCCAGCTGGATGCTCGGGTAGAAGGCCGAACTCGCCACCCCGACCTGGGCATTGGCCGCCGCCATCGCCCGCTCGGCCGCGGCGACGTCCGGCCGCCTCTCCAGCACGTCGGAAGGCACGCCTACCGGCACGGGCGGGGGCGTGAGGAGCTTCACCTGCGGCGCGATGGAAAACAGCGGCGCCGCCGTTCCCGTCAGGGTGGCGATCGCGTGCTCGAACTGGCCGCGCTGCTTCTTCAGCACGTCGACCTGGGTGAGGGTCGAGTCGAGGAGCGCCTGCTGCTGCGCCACGTCGAGGCCGGAGGTGGCGCCCAGGTCGTGGCGGGTGGCGGCAAGCCCGAGCGCCCGCCGCTGCAGTTCGAGCGACCGCGCGAGGACGTCCAGCTCGATGTCCAGCGCGCGCAGGTTGAAGTAAGCCGTGGCGAGGTCGGCCGTGAGCAGCAGGCGGATGTTCTCGAAATCGGCCGCCGACTGCTGGGCCGTGGCGCGCGCGCCTTCGATCGAGCGCCGCACGCGTCCGGAGAGGTCCGCCTCGTAGCCGACGGTGAGCGTGCCCGCAAGGTCGGTCTGGGTGACCGAAAAATTCCGGGTGGCGTAACCGGTCAGGGGGCGGTTCTCGGTGATCCGGGTGCGCACGTCACGAGCGGCGAGACCTACTTGCGGATACAGCGCGGCCGAGACCGAGGCCAGCGCTGCGCGCGATTGCGCCAGGCGCGCGCCGGCGATCGCGAGCGTCGGGCTGCCGGCCAGGGCCTGTTCCTGCAGGCGGTCGAGCTCCGGGTCGTTGAAGCCCTTCCACCACGGGCCCTTCGGCGCCCCGTCGTTCGGCGTGCCCGCGCGCCAGGGCGCCTCGACCTTCCAGGCGGCCGGCATGTCGAGCGCGGGCTTGCGATAGTCGGGGCCCGAGGCGCATGCGGCGAGCAGCGCCGCCATGGCCAGGGCCAAGGAACGTTTCGCGCTCACGCCGGCTTCTTGCCCGTGCCGGCTTCCGGCTTGGCGGGAACGACCGTCACCTGGTCGCCCTCGCCGAGCGAATCCGAAGGGTTCATCACCAGGCGGTCGGCGGCGGAGACCCCGTCGAGCACTTCCACCGTTTCGCCGTAGTTGCGGCCGACCTTGACCGGGCGCAGCCGGATGCGGCCCTCGCCATCCACAAGCGCCACCAGGATGCCCTGGCCGCGGAACATGAGCGTGCTGGACGGGATCACCAGCGCCTTGCTCGATTGCAGCGGCAGGGAGACCTGCACATAGGCCCCCGGCAGCAGCTGGCCCTCGCGGTTGGGCAGCTGGACTTCGATCTGCATCGTGCGCGTCGCGGTGTCGATGGATGCGGCGGTGCGCGCGACGCTGCCGCGGAACGCCTGGCCGCGCAGCTCGGCCTGGGTGACGGAGACTTCCTGCCCGGGCTTGACCAGCTGCGAATAGGCCTGCGGCACGTAGACGTAGACGCGCAACGGGTCGGTCTGCGCGAGCGTGAAGAGGATGCGGCCCGCGCCGCCGCCCGCGTCGATCAGGTCGCCCACGTCGACGTTGCGGCGCGTGATCACGCCCGCGAAGGGCGCCACCACCCGCTTGAATCCTTCCAGCTGGCGCAGGCGCTCGACGTTCGCGTCGGCGGCAGCGAGGTTGGCGGCGGCCTGGACTTCGCCGCTGCGCTTTTCGTCGAGCTCCTGCTGCGACACCGCGTCCCGCTTGCGCAGCGCCTCCCAGCGCGCGCGCGTGCTTTTCGCGAGCCCGAGGCTGGAGGCGGTCTGCTCGCGCGCCGCGATGGCCTGCGAGAGCTGCTGGTCGATCTCCGGGGCGTCGATCTCGGCGAGCAACTCGCCTTTTTCCACCCGGCTGCCGATGTCGCGCGTCCAGCGCTTGAGGTAGCCGCTGGCCCGCGCGGCGATGGGCGACTGCACATACCCCTGCAGGGTGCCCGGCAGGGTGAGCGTCTGGCCCGCCGCGTCGGATTTCGGCACCGCGACCTTCACGTACTGCCTGGCGCGTTCCGCGGTGCCGGTCTCGAGCGCGGTCGCATTCGACATGCGGCTCATCACCGTCCGGCCGGCGCCGACGGCGAGCAGGACCAGCACCACGAGCGCGACGACGCGCGCGCGGCGGATGACCTTGCGATCTTCGGGCATGGGTTCAGGACTCCTCTTGCAGGCCGGCCAGCGGCCCGGTGGATCGCGCGGCGCGCGCGGCTTCGCGGCGCGCCATGAATGCGTGGACGCCCGCGTATACGACGGGCACGAAGAGCAGGGTGGACAGCGTGGCGAACAGCAGGCCGCCGATCACCGCGCGGCCGAGCGGGGCGTTCTGCTCGGCGCCTTCGCCGATGCCCAGGGCCATGGGGATCATGCCGATGACCATGGCCAGCGCGGTCATCAGCACCGGGCGGATGCGGGTCGATCCGGCTTCGAGCGCGGCGGCGTGCGCGGCCACCCCGGCCGCCTGCCGGTCGCGCGCGAAGGACACGAGCAGGATGCTGTTGGCCGTGGCCACGCCCATGGTCATGATCGCGCCCGTGAGCGCTGGCACCGAAAGGGTGGTGCCGGTGATGAACAGCATCCACGCGATGCCCGCCAGGGCCGCCGGCAGCGCGGCGATGATCACTGCGGCATCTACCCAGGACTGGAAATTCACCACGACCAGCAGGTAGACCAGCACGATCGCCATGACCAGGCCGGCGCCGAGCCCGGTGAAGGAGGCCTGCATGGTCTCGACCTGGCCGCGCAGCGTCACCTGGCTGCCGCGCGGCAGTTTCGGGCGGACCTCGTCGACCAGCTTCTGCACCTGGCCGGCGACGCTGGCCAGGTCGGTGCCTTGGACGCTGACGTATACGTCGACGGCCGGCAGGATGTTGTAGCGCGAGACGATGGGCAATTGCCTGCCCGGCGCGGCCTCTACCAGGTTGCCGAGCAGTTGCGGCGCGGCGGCGGTCCCGCCGGGCGGGACCACGGGCAGGTTCAGCAGCGAATCGAGCGAGGCGACCTTGTACTGCGGCGTCTGCACCGCGATGTTGTAGACCACGCCGTTCTGCGGGTTCAGCCAGAACGCGGGCGCGGTCTGCGAACTGCCGGACAGGGACAGCAGCACGTTCTGGCCGACGTTGAACGCCGACAATCCCAGCTGCTGGAGCTTGGTGCGGTCCATCTGCAGGTCGAGGGCGGGGCCGTCCATCCGCTGGTGCACGTGGGCGTCCACCGCGCCCGGGACCTTCTGGATCTTCTTGTTCAGCTCCGCGGCAAGCGCGGCGTTCCCGGCGAGGTTCGGGCCGGTGAACTGGACGTCGATGGCCGCGGGCAGCCCGAAGTTCAGGATCTGGGTGACGATGTCGGCTGGCTGGAAGAAGAATTCGACGCCCGGGAAGCGCCTGGGAAGCTCGGCGCGCAGCAGCGAGACGAAACGTTCGGTCGGCTCATGGCCCTTCTTCAGGGACATCAGGATCTCGGCGTCCAGCGTGCCGATCGTGCCTGCGTTGCTGTAGGAGAGGTTGATGCCGCTGTTCGGCACGCCGATGTTGTCGAGGATCGTCTCGAGCTGCCCGGCCGGGACCAGCTCGCGGATCGCCGACTCCACCTGGTCGGCGATGCGCGCGGTCTCCTCGATGCGGGTGCCGGTGGGCGCGCGCATGTGCAACCGGATCTGGCCGGCGTCCACCGACGGGAAGAAATCCCGCCCGAGCACGGGGTAGAGCAGGCAGGACAGGGCGCAGAACCCCATGAAGAGCCACGAGAAGGCGCGGCCGCGGGCGAGCAGGGAGGTCAGCACCACCGTGTAGGCGCCGCGCACGCGCTCGAACTGCGCGTCGAAGCTGCGGTACAGGCGCTGCAGCAGGCCCGCGCCGGCGCCCGTGCCGCCTTCGCCGTGGGAGTGGCGCATCAGCAGCATCACCATGGTCGGCACGAAGGTGCGCGACAGGATGTACGAGGCCACCATCGCGAGCACCACCGCCTCGGCCATGGGCACGAACAGGAATTTCGCCACGCCGGACAGGAAGAACATCGGCACGAACACGATGCAGATGCACAGCGTGGAAACGAATGCCGGCACGCCGATCTCGCCGGCGCCGATGAGGATGGCGTCGTGCAGCCCCGTGCCGTGGTGCAGGTGCCGCTCGATGTTCTCGATCGTGACGATCGCCTGGTCCACGAGGATGCCCACCGACAGCGCGAGTCCCCCGAGCGTCATCAGGTTCAGCGTCTCGCCCATCACCTGCAGCACCAGGATCGAGGCGAGGATCGACAGCGGGATGGTCAGCGCGATGATCAGCGTGCTCCTCCAGTTGCCGAGGAACAGCAGCACCATCAGCGCGGTGAGGCCGGCGGCGATCAGCGCCTCCACCACCACGCCCATCACGGCGGCCTTGACGAACACCGACTGGTCGAAGAGCGTGGTCACCTTGACGTCGGGCGGCAGGATCTGGACGGCCCTGGGCAGCAGGGCGCGCAGGTTCGCCACGATGTCGAGGGTCGACGCGCCGCCGTTCTTCAGCACCGACAGCAGCACGCCGCGCTCGCCGTCCTGGCGCACCACGTTGGTCTGCGGGCTGAAGCCGTCGCGCACCTGGGCCACGTCGCGCAGGAAAGTGGTTGCGCCGCCCGCGGTACGCACCGGCAGGTCGTTGAGTCCCGCGATCGCGTCCGGCGAACTGTTCATCTTCACCGCGTACTCGGTGTCGCCGAACTTGGCGGTGCCCGAGGGCAGGATCAGGTTCTGCACGTTCAGCGCGGCGACCGCGTCGGCGGGCGAGAGCCCGCGCGCCTGCAGCGCCTCGATGTCGAGGTCGACCGAGATGACGCGCTGCTTGCCGCCGTAGGGGAACGGGATGGCTACCCCGGGGATGGTGACCAGCTGCGGGCGCAGCTGGTTGATCGCCGTGTCGAACACCGTCTGCTCGGGCAGGGTCGGGCTGGACATGCCGATCTGGATGACCGGGATGCTGGAGGCCGAGTACTTGATGATCAGCGGCGGCGTGACGCCGGGCGGCAGCTGGCGCAGCAGCGTCTGCTCGATCGCCACCACCTGCGCAAGGGCGGTCTGGATGCTGGCGGTGGGCTGGAAGAACACCTTGATCACCGTGACGCTCTGCAGCGAGGTGGACTCGATGTGCTCGATGTCGCTCACCGTGGTGGTCAGGCTGCGTTCGTTCGCGGCGGCGATGCGCTGGCCCATTTCCTGGGCGGGCAGGCCGTTGTAGTTCCAGATGATGCTGATCACCGGGATGTCGATCTCGGGGAAGATGTCCGTGGGCATCTTCATCAGCGCGAGCGGCGTGGCGAGCAGGATCAGCATCGCCATCACGATGAAAGTGTACGGGCGGCGCAGGGCCAGCGCGACCACCGAAAAGCCGGAACTCGCCAGCAGGCTGGATTCGGGGCGCGCTTCGGGCGGGAGTTCCTGGGAGGGGGGGGTCATCGAAGGGCGATTCTAGCTTGGCCCGCCGGCGCCGCGCCGCATGGATTGCAAACAGGATGTAACGCGGGCGCGCCGCGGCCCGCCGCCCTGCGGGCCGGGACCCTCAGTCGGCGTACCCCGGCAGTTCGCGGTCGAGCACGCGCATCATCGCCTCGAAGTACAGGCGCTCCCGTTCGGTGCGCGAATGGCGGTCGTCCGCGGGCGGGGACTGGACCTGCGCCACGATGGCATCCGACAGCACCTCGAGCGGCTGCCCGGAGCCCATGGCCAGCAGCTGCGCCCGGCACACGCGCTCGAGCTTGTAGAGGCGCCGGTAGGCCTGCGCCACGGTGTCCCCGGTGACGAGGACGCCGTGGTTCTTCATGAAGACCACGTGGTTGCCGCCGATCAGCCCGGCCAGGCGCTCGCCTTCCTCCAGCGTGTCGGCCGTGCCGGCGTAGTGGTCGTCGTAGGCGATATGGCCGTGGAAGAACGCGGCCGTCTGGCTGGCGGGCAGCAGCCGGTTGTTCTTCAGCATGTTCAGCGCCACCGCCCAGGTCTGGTGCGTGTGGAGCACCACCCGGGCGCCCGTGATCCTGTGGATGGGGGCATGGATGCACTGGGCGGAAAGCTCCACCACCCCTTCGCCCTCCAGCGTGCGGCCGGATTCGTCGAACACGATCATGTCGCTGGCCCGGGCCTCCGACCAGTGCAGGCCGAACGGCAGGATCAGGTAGCGGTCCGTGTGCCCGGGGACCGTGACAGTGAAATGGTTGTCGATGCCTTCCTCGAGTTCGTGCAGCACCGCGAGGCGGTGTGCGGCGGCGAGGTGGATCTTCGCCTGCCTGACGGGGTCGGCTGCGCGGGAGGACGAGAGGGTATGGACGGACATGGGCGGACTCCTATTCCATGAACCAGCCGTGGCTGACCACCAGCGATTGGCCGGTCAGCGCGTTGGTGGGGAAGGCGGCGAACATCAGCGCGACCTGCGCGACGTCCGCCGTGGTGGTGAATTCGCCGTCGACGGTGTCCTTCAGCATGACGTTCTTGACCACCTCCGCCTCGGTGATGCCCAGGGTCTTCGCCTGCTCCGGAATCTGCTTGTCGACCAGCGGCGTGCGCACGAACCCGGGGCAGATCACGTTGGCGCGGATGTTGTGCGCGGCGCCTTCCTTGGCGACCGTCTTGCACAGTCCGAGCAGGCCGTGCTTGGCGGTCACGTACGGGGCTTTCAGCACCGAGGCGAGCTTGGAGTGGACCGACCCCATGTAGATGATGCTGCCGCCCTTGCCGCTGGCGATCATCTGGCGCATGCAGGCGCGCGTGGTGAGGAACGCGCCGTCGAGGTGGATGGCGAGCATCTTCTTCCAGTCGGCGAAGGTGAACTCCTGCACCGGGTGCACGATCTGGATCCCGGCGTTGCTGACCAGGATGTCGATGTTGCCGAAGGCCTTGATCGTCTTCGCGACCGCATCCTCGACCTGCGCCTCGTCGGTCACGTCGGCGGCCACGCCTATGGCCTTGCCGCCGGACTTCACGATCTCCGCCGCGGTCGCGTCGGCCGCGGCCTGGTTGATGTCGGCGATCGCTACGCGCGCGCCGGCCCGGACGTACTCCATCGCGATTTCCTTGCCGAGCCCGCTGGCCGCGCCGGTGACGAATGCAACCTTGCCTGTGAGTGTCATGGGATGCTCCTTGAGGGATGAGGGGGGATGGACGGGTTGATCACACCGCGCGCGTGTGCCGCGTGAGATCGAACTGGGTGACGCCGTCGTTGAGGCCGGACGACTTGAGCCATTCGGGATGCACGAGCGTGTCGTGCGCATCCTGGCGGCCGCAGCGCCAGTGCTCCAGCACCGAGGCGCGCGAGAACTCGTAGTCCTTGGACTCGAGTTCGTAGGCCGCCTGGCGGTAGATCAGGTGGACGATGTCGATCGGCGCCACCCGCGTGACCTTCTGCAGGTGGAGGACTTCGGCATCGTCCATCAGGTCGGCGGGGAGCTTGTCCAGCAGGCCGCGGATCGCCTTTTTCGTGTTGACGATCTCGGCCACCATGTTGCTGTTGTAGCGCGTGCGGCTCGAGTAGAGGATGTCCTTGTGCCGCTGCTGCACGCCGGCCAGGTTGGCCGGCAGTTCGCCGCGCGCGCTGAATAGGTCCACCTGGAACACGCACATCTTCTCGGGGAGGCCGGCGTCCAGCACGTACTGCAGCGGGGTGTTGGAGACGATGCCCCCGTCCCAGTAGGACTCCCCGCCGATCCGCACCGGCGGGAAGGCTGGCGGAAGGGCGCAGGAGGCCATGATGTGCTCCGGGCCGATCCTGTGCTGGAAATTGTCGAAGTATTCGGAGTTGCCGGTGCGCACGTTCACCGTGCCGACCGACAGGCGCACCCGCCGGGCGTTGATCAGGTCGAAGTCGATCAGTTTTTCCAGCGTGGCCTTCAGCGGCGCGGTGTCATAGATGCTCAGCGCTTCGGGCGAGCCTTCCGGCTGGAGCACCGCCGGCGGCACGCGCGGGCGGTAGAAGCCCGGGATGCCGAGCATGGCCGACCACAGCGCGCTGAACTGGTTGAACGCGATGCGCGGCGTCTTGAGGGCCGAATCGGCGAATGGCGCGAAGAAGGGATTCGGAACCTGGTCCGCCAGGTGGTCGGGCATCGGACCCATGCCCGAGGAGACCAGGTGCCAGAACTCGGTCAGGCGCGGAATGCGGTTGTCGTGCAGGTTGCCGGCGATCAGCGCAGCGTTGATCGCGCCGATCGACACCCCGACGATCCAGTCCGGCTGGAACTGGGTGTTGAACAGTTCCTCGTAGACCCCCGCCTGGTAGGCGCCGAGCGCGCCCCCGCCCTGCAGCACCAGCGCATGGTGGTGGTGCCGCTTCATGAAGTCCGTCATGCTTTTCTTTGCCATGCCGTGCCCGGTCCTTCAGGTGAATTTCTCGCTCGGGCCCAGGAACCGCCACTTGCCCTGCGGCAGCTCGCCGAGCATGACCTGCCCGATGCGCACGCGCTTCAGGCCCAGGACCTGCAGGCCCACCAGCTCGCACATGCGGCGGATCTGGCGCTTCTTGCCCTCGCGCAGCACGAACCGCAGCTGGTCGTCATTCTGCCACCAGACCTTGGCCGGCTTCAGCGCCTTGCCGTCGAGCGACAGGCCATGCTGCAGCTTGTTCATGTCGGAGGCGGGAAACTTGCCCGGCCGGGTGTATTTCACGCGCACCAGGTACTCCTTCTCCACCTCGGAGTTCTCGCCGATGAGCTGCTTGGCGATCCGGCCGTCCTGCGTGAGCACCAGCAGGCCGGTCGAATCGATGTCCAGGCGCCCTGCGGGTGCGAGGCCGAGCAGTTCCTGGCGCCGCACCGGCGCGTTCTTCGATCCCGGATTGCGCCACTGGTTCTCCGGCGTGACCAGCACCGCGGCGGGCTGGTAGCCGTCCTCGGCCTGGCCGCTGACGTAGCCCACCGGCTTGTTGAGGATCACGGTCACGCGCCGCGCCTGCTCGGCGGTGGCCTGCTTCTCGATGGTGATCTTCTGGTGCGGCAGCACCTTGAGGCCGAGGATCGCGACCACGCCATCGACCTTCACCCAGCCGCGTTCGATCCACTCGTCCGCTTCGCGGCGCGAGGCGAGGCCGAGCGCGCTCATGCGCTTGGAAAGGCGTTCGGGTTCCGGGACGGTCATGGTGGATGGGCGGGGGAGTTCGCCCCATTTTAAACTGCCGATCCTGTTACTGTTACGCCCATGCTGAGACTGACCGAAATAAAACTGCCGCTGGACCATGCGCAGGAGGCCATCGAGGCCGCGATCTTGAAGCGGCTCGAGATCGACAAGGCCGGGCTCCTGGGGTTTACCGTGTTCCGACGCGCGGTCGACGCGCGCAAACGCTCCGCCATCTACCTGATCTACACGGTGGATGCCGAGGTCGCCGACGAGCCGGGCCTGCTGGAGCGGCTCGCCGGCAAGGCGCACGTCGCGGTCACCCCGGACATGGAGTACCGCTTCGTCGCGCGCGCGCCGCAGGGCCTCAAATCGCGGCCGGTGGTGATCGGTACCGGCCCCTGCGGTCTGTTCGCGGGCCTGGTCCTCGCGCAGATGGGGTTCCGCCCGATCATCCTCGAGCGCGGCAAGGCGGTGCGCGAGCGCACCCAGGACACCTGGGGACTGTGGCGCAAATCGATACTCAATCCGGAATCGAACGTGCAGTTCGGCGAAGGCGGGGCGGGCACGTTCTCGGACGGCAAGCTGTACAGCCAGATCAAGGATAGGAAGCACTACGGCCGCAAGGTGATGACCGAGTTCGTGAAGGCCGGCGCCCCGGAGGAGATCCTCTACGTGAGCAAGCCCCATATCGGCACCTTCCGGCTGGTGGGGATGGTCGAGAAGATGCGCGCGACGATCGAGTCGCTCGGCGGGGAGGTCCGTTTCAGGAGCAAGGTCACCGACCTCGTCATCGACCGGGACGCCGCGGGTGGCGATGCGCGCGGGCAGGTCCGCGGCGTGACGCTGGACAGCGGCGAGACCATCGAGAGCAATCATGTCGTTCTGGCGGTGGGCCACAGCGCGCGCGACACCTTCCAGATGCTGCACGACCGCGGCGTGCACATCGAAGCCAAGCCGTTCTCGATCGGCCTGCGCATCGAGCACCCGCAGTCGCTGATCGACGCCAGCCGCTACGGCAGCTATGCCGGCAACCCCATCCTCGGCGCGGCGGACTACAAGCTGGTGCACCACTGCAAGAACGGGCGTTCGGTCTACAGTTTCTGCATGTGCCCGGGCGGCACCGTGGTGGCGGCCACTTCCGAACCGGGGCGCGTGGTCACCAACGGCATGAGCCAGTATTCGCGCAACGAGCGCAACGCCAACGCCGGCATCGTGGTCGGCATCACGCCGGAGGACTATCCCGGCGGGCCGCTGGGCGGGATCGCCTTCCAGCGCGCCTGGGAGTCGCAGGCCTTCCTGCTGGGGGGCGGGGACTACAAGGCGCCGGTACAGCGGGTGGGCGATTTCCTCGCGGGGCGCCCGTCCACCAAACTCGGGGAAGTCATCCCTTCGTACACGCCGGGGGTCACGCCCACGGACCTCAGCTCGGCGCTGCCGGGGTATGCGATCAAGGCCATCCGCGAGGCGTTGCCGGTGTTCGACCGGCAGATCCGCGGGTTCGCGATGGGCGATGCGGTGCTGACCGGTGTGGAGACGCGCACTTCTTCGCCGATCCGAATCCGGCGCGACTCGGACTACCAGAGCGTCAATACCGCGGGCCTGTATCCGGCCGGCGAAGGCGCGAGCTACGCGGGCGGGATCTTCTCGGCGGCGGTGGACGGCATCGAGGTGGCCGAGGCCGTTGCTCTGAGCATCACTTCAGGAGGGAAATGAATGGCACGTCCAATCCGCATCGGTTTCCTGGTGCCCCCGGGCAACCCCACGTGCGAACCCGAGATGATCCGCCTCACGCCGCCGGGCGTGACCGTGCACTTCACGCGCATGGTGGCGCACGGCAACGCCGGATCGCATGAAGGCCAGGAGGAGCGCAATCGCACGCAGATCGCGCACCTCGACGAAAACGTCGCGCTGCTCAATATGGTGAAGCCGGCCGTGATCGTGATGGCGCACACGGCGAGCAGCTACACGCTCGGGCAGGAGGGCGAGGCGGAGCTGGTGGCCCGGATGGAGAAAGCCACCGGCGCACGGTTCATCACCGCGTTCGGCAGCGTGCTGGCTGCGCTGAAACGCCTGGGTGCTGCGCGTGTTGCCTTGGGCGCGCCCTATGCACGGGAAGCCATGCTGAGGAGCAAGGCGCACCTCGAATTGCACGGCCTGCTGGTGCCGGGGTTCGGCAACCTGGAGAACGTCGCCAACATCTACGACGAGACGCCCGAGCGGGCCTATGGCCTCGGCAGGATGGTCGACGTGCCCGAGGCGCAGGCGATCTTCCTCAGCGGCGTGGGGATGCCGACGCTGGATATCCTTGCAAAGCTGGAGAAGGACTGCGGCAAGCCGGCCATTTCGAGCGCCTCCGCAATGATGTGGCACGCGCTGCGCACGGCAGGCGTGACCACGCCGATCGAAGGCTACGGCCGGCTGCTCAGTCTGCCTTGACGCCGGCGGCGCGCGCCGCCGCTGCAAGCTTGGGCAGTTCTATGTCGAGGAAGGTTGCGAATTCCTTGGCCGTGCTGCCCACGATGTCCCAGCCCTGGGTTGTGAGGCTCGCACGCAGGGCCGGATCCTTCATGATCTCCGCGATGCCGGCCTGGAGCCGGTTCATCACCGGTTCCGGCGTTCCGGCCGGGGCGAGCAGCGCCATCCAGATGCGGAAGTCCATGTCCGGGAACCCCGCCTCGGCGAGCGTGGGCACCGTCGGCATCTGCGCCGAGCGCTGCGGGGCCGCGATGGCAAGGGCGCGCACCTTGCCCGAGCGCGCGTGCTGCAGCACTGCGCTCGGCGTGTCGAACAGCCAGTCGATCTGGCCGCCGATCAGGTCCACCAACGCCGGGTTGCTGCCTTTGTAAGGCACGTGCGTGCCGCCGAGGCCCAGGCGCTGGTTGAAGGCCGCCGCGGCAAGGTGCGCGAGCGTGCCTGAACCGGCCGACCCGAAGTTGAGTTTGCGCCCGTCTTTTTTCGCCGCCGCGACGAGTTCGGCTGCGGTGCCCACGCCCAGGCCAGGCGTAGCGACGAGGACTTCCGGCGTGGTGCCGATCAGGCTGACCGGGAGCAGGTCGCGCCGCGCGTCGTAGGCGAGGTTGGGATAGACCACGGGCGCGATGCCGAGCGGCGTCGAGCCGACGAGCAGCGTGTAGCCGTCGGGCTTGGCCTTCACGGCCGCCTGCGTGCCGATGGTCGCGCCCGCGCCCGGGCGGTTTTCTACGATCACCTGCTGGCCCCACAGCGTGGAGAGGCGTTGTGCGAGCGTTCGCGTGATCGTGTCGAGCCCGCCGCCCGCGGCATAGGGCGCGATGATCTGCACCGGGCGTTCGGGAAATTCTGCGGCGTGGGCGCCGGTCGCGAACAGGGCGGCCAGCGCAATCATCCTGAAGTTCATGCTGTCTCCTTGGTATTCGATTTGTTATGGGGAGGATTCTACGAGAACATCCCATCCCATGCCCGCCTCGTCCCTCGCCCTCGTCATCCTCGCCGGGCTGATCCACGCCATCTGGAACATCGCGGCCAAGAAGGCCGGCGGCGATGCGCGCTTCGCCACTTTCACCGGGTTCATGGGGGCGGTGATCTGGGCGCCGCTGGGGATCTGGTTGGGCTGGGACGTTCTGCCGACCTGGGGCTGGGCGGAGTGGGGCTTCATAGTGGCGAGCGGCGTCCTCCACGTGCTGTATTACGTCGTGCTGCTGCGCGGCTACCGCAAGGCGGACCTGACCGTGGTCTATCCGCTGGCGCGCGGCTCGGGTCCGCTGCTGTCCTCGATGGTCGCGATCCTGCTGCTGGGCGAGCAGATCACTGCGCTTGGGATCACCGGGATATTTGCCGTGGTGGCGGGCGTGTTCTTCATTGCCGGCGGTCCCGGCCTGTTCCGCGCGGCGCACGACCCGGCGAAGAAGAAGATGGTGCGCAAGGGCATGGCTTACGGGCTGCTGACGGGCGTGTTCATCGCAAGTTATACGGTCGTGGACGGGTACGCCGTCAAATTCATGCTGATGTCGCCGATCCTGCTGGATTATTTCGGCAATTTCGTGCGCCTGATGTTTCTTGTGCCTTCGGTCCTGCGCGACCGGGCGGTGGCGGCCGAGCATTGGCGCAAGCAGTGGAAATACGCGTTGGTGGTGGCAACGATCAGCCCCATCGGGTACGTTCTCGTCTTGTATGCGATGCAGGTAGCGCCGATGTCGCACGTGGCGCC
>JAFEDL010000084.1:18414-43935 GCA_018241645.1 Pseudomonadota bacterium | reverse complement strand
GGGCGGCTCGACATCGTTGCCGTGTCGGACGGGAAGCTGGTGCCGTCGAGCTACCTGAAGATCGTGCAGCCCTCCGAGCAGGGTGTGGTCAAGGAAATCCTGGTGGAAGAGGGCGAGCGTGTCAGGGCGGGGCAAGTCCTCGTGCGCATGGATGCGGTAATGGCGACCGCCGATGCGCGGACGCTTGCCAACGAGTTCCACTCCAGGCGGCTGGCCTTGCGGCGCATCGACGCCCAGCTCGCCGGCGCGCCGATGCGCCGCGAAGAGACCGATCCGGAGGACATCTTTACCCCGGCCCACGCACAGTACACAGCCAACGTTGCCGCATTACAGAACGCGGTAGCGCAGGAGAAAACGCTGCTCGACAAGGCGCGCAGCGACCTCGCGAGTGCAAGGGAGGTTCACGACAAGCTGCTGGGCGTGTTGCCTCACTACCGGGCCCAGGAAGCCGCCTTCGACAAGCTCGCGCGCGGGGGCTATGCCGGCAAGCTGCTGGCCACGGACAAGGCCCGCGAGCGGATCGAAAAGGAGCAGGACCTGAAGTCGCAGAAATTCATCATTCAGTCCAACGCGGCGAGCATCGAGCAATCCGAGCGCAGGATTGCGCAGCTTGCGGCCGACTATCGGCGGCAGCTGCAGGCCGAACGCAGCGAGGTTGCGGTCCAGCTGGAAAAAGCGAGGCAGGAACTGGCCAAGGTGGAGCACCGGCAGAGCCTGCTGGAGCTGAGGGCTCCGCAGGCCGGTCTCATCAAGGACCTTGCGACTCACACCCCCGGCACGGTCGTTTCGCCGGGCACGATACTCATGACCCTGGTGCCCCAGGGCGAAACTCTTCGGGCCGAGGTGTGGGTGTCCAACCAGGATATCGGATTCGTCCAGGTCGGCCAGCCGGCCAAGGTCAAGCTGGCGGCTTTTCCCTTCCAGAAGTACGGCATGGTAGACGCGCGTGTCGCGCAGGTGAGCGCGGATGCGACGGAGGCGCCGAGCGCGAATACGCGTTCTGATGCGTTGTTCGGGCGGGACCGGCCCATGGGGCCCCTCGCGTTTCGCGCGATCGTGGAGCTGAAGTCGCAGCGGCTGGAGGCCGGGGACGTCCGCCACACCCTCACGCCCGGCATGCAGGTCGTCGCCGAGATCAAGCTCGGGGAGAGGACCCTGCTGGAATATCTGCTCTCGCCGGTGCAGAAGGTCGTGCACGAAGCGGCGCGGGAGCGGTGAAGCGCGCTCCCTACCCGCACACCCCCACGTACCCGCACGCCGTGCAGTAGTCGCAACCGTCCTTGCGGATCATCGTGTGGTTGCCGCACTCCGGGCACGCCGTGCCCTTCATGACCGGCGTGGCGCCGTGCACGGGCGGCTCCTGGAGGATTCCGGCCTCGGTGATCGGCAGGCCGTCCTCGCGCAGGATCCCCAGCATCGCGTAGCGGTGGATGATGAGCCGCGCCAGGTAGGCAACGGTGGAGGGCCAGGTCTGCTGGCGTTTCTCGCCGGGCACGAATGCCATGAAATCCCCGAGCGGCTCGGGATAGGCGATGAGCTTCCTCAGCTTCATGCCGATCCACGCGGGGTCGACCACGCGCATGTCGAGCGACAGGATCTTGCACAGGCCGTCCAGCGCGCGCGGGTACTCGCCCGCAAGCCACATCGAATAGGGGCGCGTCACGCCGTCGGGAAGGGTGATCTCCTTCAGGCCGAGCACGAAGTCGTCGCCGGTGCCCGGGTTGAGCACGTCGACGGTCCACGACATGGTGCCGTCGGTGCCGGTCTTGGGCTCTTTCAGGCTGAACATCGCGTCGAGCAGGGGCGTAGTGCCGCCCTCGGCCAGCGCGCCAAGCTGCTCCACGCGCCAGCGCACGACCTGGGCGAGCGCGGAGACGACCGAAGGCATGCGCTTTCTCTCGCCATGCGGCGGGAACGCCATGTCGAAGGCATCGTCGCCCGCGGCCTTGGCGAGCGACTCGAGCTTCAGCCTGAGCCAGCCCGCATCGTTGGCGCGCATGTCCATCGACAGGGTCTTGGCCAGTGCGCCGATGCCGCGCGGCTGCTCGGCGCCGTTGACCCAGACCTCGAATGCGTGCGGCCGGGTGGAGTTCGTTCCGTCCGATTCCACGTGGCCGACGAACACCGCAAACGTGCCGTGCGGGTGCTCGATCATGTAGGTCCAGGCGGGATTGCCGCCCGACAGGTTCGGGCGCCCCGGCCAGGCGAGGCTCGAGAGCACCGGCGCGGGTACGGACTTGATCTCGATGCGGCGATTGCGGTCGTCGCTGCGGAAGTCCTGGGGCTTTTCCTTCTCCGCGGGCTTGTCCACCGAAAGGATGGAGCCGAGCACGCTGTTGGGCCGGTAGGTGGCGAGGCCCTTGAGGCCCGATTTCCACGCCTTGAAGTACAGGTCCTGGAATTCGCCGTAGGGGTAGTCTTCAGGGACGTTGACGGTCTTGGAAATGCTCGTGTCCACGAACGGCGCGACGGCCGCCACCATTTCCTCGTGCGCGGCAGCCGAGAGTTCCAGCGCGGTGACGAACCACGGCGGGAGCTTCTCCGTATCGCCGCCGAGCGCGCGGTAGCGGCGCCATGCGTGGTCTTCGACGGGGAATTCCTTCAGCGTGCCGTCGGGCATGCGCTTCTTGCGTGTATAGGTCCAGGAGAACGGCGGCTCGATCCCGTTGGACGCGTTGTCCGCGAACGCGAGGCTGATCGTGCCGGTGGGCGCGATCGACAGCAGGTGCGAATTGCGGATCCCGTGCCGGCGGATCAGCGCCTTGATCTCGTCCGGCAGGCGAGCCGCGAAGCTGGAGCCGGACAGGTACAGGTCCGCATTGAAGAGCGGGAAGGCGCCACGCTCGCGAGCTATCTCCACCGACGCCCGGTATGCGTAATCGCGCATGGCCTCCGAGATCTTTGCGGCCATAGCGCGTGCCTCGGCGCCGTCGTAGCGCAGCCGCAGCATGATGAGCGCATCGCCCAGGCCGGTGAATCCCAGGCCCACGCGGCGCTTGGCCATCGCTTCCTGGTGCTGCTGTTCGAGCGGCCAGGCCGTGACCTCTAGCACGTTGTCGAGCATGCGGATGGAAACCTCGACGACCTTGCCGAACCCGGCGAAGTCGAAGGAGGCCTTCGCGTCGAACGGGTCGTTCACGAAGCGCGTCAGGTCGATCGAGCCGAGGCAGCAGCAGCCGTAGGGCGGCAAGGGCTGCTCGGCGCACGGGTTCGTGCTCTCGATCGTTTCGCAGTAGTTCAGGTTGTTGTCCCGGTTCATGCGGTCGAGGAACAGGATTCCCGGCTCCGCATGGTCGTAGGTCGAGCGCATGACCTGGTCCCACAGGTCGCGCGCGCGGACCTTGCGGTACACCCAGCTGCCGTCCTCGCGCTGGTAGGCGCCGGCCTCCATCTGCTCGCGTCCGGGCCGCGCCTTGTGCGAGAGCTCGACGTCGGTGTCGTGCTCGACCGCGAGCATGAAGGCGTCCGTGACGCCCACCGAGATGTTGAAGTTGGTGAGCTCGCCCTTGTCCTTGGCGTGGATGAACTCCTCGACGTCGGGGTGGTCGCAGCGCAGCACGCCCATCTGCGCGCCGCGCCTGGCGCCCGCCGACTCCACCGTTTCGCACGAGCGGTCGAACACGCGCATGTAGGACACCGGGCCGCTGGCGCGCGACTGGGTGCCTTTGACTTCCGCGCCCTTGGGGCGGATGGAAGAAAAGTCGTACCCGACCCCGCCGCCGCGGCGCATGGTCTCGGCGGCCTCCTGCAGCGCGGTGTAGATGCCGGGGCGGCCATCGACAAGTTCGGAGATCGAGTCGCCCACCGGCTGGACGAAGCAGTTGATCAGCGTCGCCTGCATCTGGATGCCGGCGGCGGACATGATCCGCCCGGCCGGGATGAACCCGTCTTCCAGCGCCTGGTGGAATTTCCGCTCCCAGACCGGGCGCCGGTCCTCGGGCTCGGCCTGGGCGAGGGCGCGGGCTACGCGCGCACGGACCTCGCCGATCGTGGATTCCTGGTCCTTGGCGTATTTCTCCACCAGGACATCGCGGCAGACTTCCTGTTCAGCGGGGACTGCGAGTTTGGTGTCGGCTGTATGTGTCATTTTGCTGTTATTTTATACAGTGAATGGGTTGCGAGGGAACGGGATTCTAAGCGCATTTCCCGATCCATTGTCCGCCTCTTTCAATGCGCCCATAACCCCCTGAATCGTTTGGTGTATCGGAGGCCGGAGCGGGGGCGAGAATCAATCCGGCCGGGATTCCGGCGGACGGGTGAATGGGGCCCGGACGGGGCGTCCGGGTGCAGGCAAGCGCGGCGGGGAGCCGCGCCCCGGTCAGCTGCACGGCGCGCTTGCTGCAGCGCACCGCGCGGTTCATCTCAGACGGCCGCCGACTGCTGCGGCTGGGCGGCGTCGCCGCCCGCCATGCGGGTTTCCAGTTCCTGGCGCGCCCGCTTGAGGATGTCTGCGACTTCGCCGTGCCCGAACCGCAGCGCGAGCTCCACGGGGGTGTCGCCTTCCTTGGTCGTCAGCATGGGGTTCGCGCCGTTCCTGAGGAACAGCTCCACCATCTGCGGGTTGCCCTTCATCGCCGCATAGGCGAGGGGCGTGTAGCCGTTCTCGTGGTGCAGGTTCGGGTCGAAGTCCATGCTGATCACCTTCTGGGCATAGACGAGGTTGCCTTTCTCGATCGCATAGAACATTGCGCGCACGCCCTCGGGGCTCTTGTCCTTGGGCTTGGCCTCGAGGCCGGTGGGCAGGAGCTTCACCACGTAGTTGATGAGCGATATTCCCACCAGCACGACCAGCGCGAGGATCAGGGGCACCTTCGACACGTTGAACCGGTCGGCGATCTGCTCGGGCATGTTGGCCCCGGCGATCAGCAGCACGACGGCCAGGAAGAAGAAGAACTTCAGGTACAGGAACAGCCCGAAGATGACCGTGCAGCCCAGTGCCGCGATCAGGTAATCGGGGTTGATGCCGTATTTCTCGATCAGTTCGCGGGGCAGGTTCGCGAGCACCGCCGTGAGCGCAATCAGGGTCATCAGTACCCACTCGCGCAGCCGAACGCGCGCGAGCAGATCGTCCTTGTCCTTCGCCATGAGTGCTCCCCAGCTTTTTTTAGTAGTAGACCGCCATTCTGGGCAAGCCTCGGGCCTCTGGCAAGGGGGTGGAATCCGCAGGGGGTGTCAGGATCGCGCAGGGTAGAATCCCCTGATGTCCAAGGCATTTACACGCGAAAACGACGAGGCCGAAGAGGACGAGCCGGCCGAAGCTTCCGAGCCTTCGGTCAGCCGCTACTACATGACGCCCGCGGGGTACGACCGCCTGCGCGCGGAGCTGAAGCACCTCGTGGAGGTCGAGCGTCCCGAGGTGGTGCGGACCGTGTCCTGGGCCGCATCGAACGGCGACCGGTCCGAAAACGGCGACTACATCTACGGCAAACGCAGGCTGCGCGAGATCGACCGCCGGGTCCGGTTCCTGATCCGCCGGCTGGAGAACTCCGAGGTCGTGCGCTCTGCGGGCCGCGATTCGGACCAGGTGTTCTTCGGCGCCACGGTGACCGTCCGGTCGGCCGAGGCGGGCGAGCGGACGGTGACGATCGTCGGACTCGACGAGGTGGACCTGGCGCGCGGCCGGGTGTCGTGGGTCTCGCCGATCGCGAAGGCGCTGATCAAGGCGCGGGAAGGCGACGTCGTCGCCCTGCGCACGCCTGGCGGGAATGAGCAGCTCGAGATCGTGGAAGTGCAGTACCTGGACATAGACTGACCGGCACACAGCAAAAGGGGAAAGCGATGAGCGTCGTAAAGGAGTTCAAGGAATTCGCGGTGAAGGGCAATGTCGTCGACCTTGCGGTCGGCGTGATCATCGGCGGGGCGTTCGGCAAGATCGTGTCCTCCCTGGTGGAGGATGTCATCATGCCGCTGGTCGGCACAATGCTGGGCGGGCTGAATTTCGCCGGGCTGACCGTGAAGATCGGGGAGGCCACGCTCAAGTACGGGAAGTTCCTGCAGACCTGCGTGGATTTCCTGATCATCGCCTGGGCGATCTTCATCGCGGTCAAGCTCATCAACCGCCTGAAGCGCGAAGAGCCCGCGGCGCCCAAGGCGCCCCCCGCGCCCCCGCGCCAGGAAGTCCTCCTCGAAGAGATCCGCGACCTCCTGAAGAAATAGACGGGCGCGGTTTCTTAGTTCTTGAAATCCCCGGCCTTGACCACCGCGAGCTTTGACGGGTCGAGGTTGCGGCGCAGGGCGTCGCGCACCGCGTCAGGCGTGAGGGCCGCGATCTTCTTCTCGAAATCGACATCCCAGGCGAAGGTCCGGTCCGCGAACAGGTAGAGCCCCAGGCGTTGCAGCAGGTTGCGGTCCTGGGTGCGGCCGGCCCGGCGCGCCTCCAGCAGCCCGCTCTTGGCCGCCGCGACTTCTTCGGCCGTAAAGCCGTCGCGCAGCGCGCGCTCCAGCTCCTCGCGCATGGCGGCTTCGACCTTGGCCTTGTTCTGGGGCGCGTAGATCGAGGAGACGCTGAAATTGGCGGCTTCGTCGAGCGGCGAGGCCGAGAATCCCGCGTAGGTCCCATATGACAGTCCCTCCTTTTCGCGGATGCGCGCTGGCAGCCGCGCGGTCGAGGTTCCGCCGAGGAGGTAGCTGCCGAGGATCATCGCCGGGAAGTCGGGGTGGTCGTCGCGCATGCGGATGTTGACCCCCGCGCGCAGTACAGCGTTGGCCTTGTCCGGGGTGCGGACCTCGCTGTCGGTGGCCGGGCGGTCGAAAAAGCGGCCGGGGATGCGCGCATAGGCGGCGGGCGTCTTCCAGTCGCCGAACAGCTCTTCCAGCAGCTTCATGACGGATTCGGGGTCGAAATCGCCGATCGCGGCGAACTCGGCGCCCGTGGCGCCGAGGAAATCCGCGTAGCAGCGCTGCGCTTCCTCAAGGGACGCCTTCTTCAGCGACTCGATGCGCTCGTCGGTGGACTGGACGTAGTTCCAGTGGCCCTTCGGGTACGGCGACAGGTAGCTCGCGATCCGCTCGGCGGCGATCGTGCCCGGCTCGCTGCGCTGGCTTTCGGCGCCGGTGATCACGGCCTGCTTCATTTCTGCGAACTCGGCGGGGGGGAACGCCGGCTGGCGCAGCACCTCCGCCACCAGGCGCAGCGCATCGGCGAATTGCGCGCCCTGGGTGTCGATGCCGGCGCCGTCCAGGCTGACCGAGACGTTCGCCTTGAGCTTGTCGAAGGCGTCATGCAGCTGCGCGCGCGTGTGCTTCTGCGAGCCGCGCATGAGCATGCCGCCCGCGAGCGAGCACGCCGTGCTGCGGTTCATCTTGGAGGCCTCGTCGCCCCACCGCAGGGCCAGCGTGGCCACCACGTTTCCGCCGCGCGTCTTCTTGGGCAGCAGCGCGACCCGGATGCCGTTGGCGAGGGTCCGGCGCACGAGGTGCGCCTCGATGTTCTCGGGCGACGGGTCGAAGGCCTCGCCGAGGACGGGCGCCTTGCCGCCGGTGTACCCAGCCAGCGCGCGCGCGAGGTCGGGGGGCGGCGGAATCTCGGCGCGCGAGGGCTGCCCGGCCGGGATGAAAGTGCCCATGACGCGATTGGCGGGCTTCAGGTAGGTGTCGGCGACGCGCTGGACATCCTGCGGGGTGACCTTGCGCAGCCGGTCGCGGTACAGATAGAACAGGCGCCAGTCCCCGGTGGCGCTGAACTCGGACAGGCTGGCCACCAGCGCGAGCGAGTCGGCCTGGATCTTCTCGAAGTCGTTCAGCAGCGCCGTCTTGGCCCGCTCGACTTCCTCGGCGCGCACCGGTTCGCGCGCATGGTTCTCGATCGTGTCGAGGAGCGCTTTCCGGGCCGGTTCGAGCGGCGCATCCTTGGACAGCCCGGCGCCGAAGACCATGAACCCCGGGTCGTGCAGCGCGCTCTCGCTGCCCCAGACGGAACTGGCCAGGCCCGTCTGCACCAGGGCGCGATGCAGGCGCCCGGTGGGCTGGGTGGACATGAGGTACACCATCACATCCACGGCCGGGTAGTCCTCGTGTCCGCCCGAAGGCGCCCGATAGAGGACACCGACCATCTGCGTGTCGCCCGTGCGGCGCAGCACCACGCTGCGCTCGCCGTCCTGCGTGGGTTCGGCCGTGTAGAGGGCGGGGAGTTTCCGCGCGGGCTTGGGCAGCGCGCCGAAGTGCCTGGCGACCATCGCCAGCGCCTGTTGCTCGTCGAATTTCCCGCCGATGGCGAGCACCGCGTTGTCAGGCTGGTAGTACATCCGGTAGAAGTCGCGCAGCCGCTCGATCGGGACGTTCTCGATGTCGGAGCGCGAACCGATCACCGAATTGCCGTAGTTGTGCCACGGGAACGCGAGCTGGGTCATGTACTGGCGCAGCACCCGGCCCGGATTGTTCTCGCCGGCCTCGAATTCGTTGCGCACCACGGTCATTTCGCTGTCGAGGTCCTCCTTGCGGATGAAGGCATTCACCATCCGGTCGGCCTCTACGCTTAGCGTCCAGTCGAGGTTTGCGGGGGTGGCAGACACGGACTCGAAATAATTGGTGCGGTCGTACGATGTGGAACCGTTGAAACGCGCGCCCTTCTGGGTGAATTCCTCCTTGAGCTTCGGGTGGCGCGCCGTTCCCTTGAACAGCATGTGCTCGAGCAGGTGGGCCATGCCCTTCTCGCCGTACCCCTCGTGGCGCGAACCGACCAGGTAGGTCATGTGCACCATGACCGTGTCGATCGAGCTGTCCGGCACGAGCAGCACCCGCAGGCCGTTGTCCAGGCGGTACTCGCTCACGCCCTCGACGCTGGTGACTTTTTGCGGGCCGGCGGCCTGTCCGGGCTGGAACTGGAGCGCGAGCAGGCCCGCAATGATGAATTTCAGCAGGCTTCGAATGGGGGTCATCACGATTGGCGGCAGTGGGTGGAAGGCATTGGATCGGCGACTCGGGCAGAGGTTCAAAACGGCAGGCGGGTGACGGCCGTCCCGAAGGCGTGCAGCGCCACCATTCCCGCGACGATGGTGAAGAAGGTGCGGCGCAGGCGCCATGCGACGCCGATCGCCACGACCCCGGCCAGCAGCCGCGTGTTATAGGGCGAAAAGTCGATCGCCCCGGACTGTACCAGCATCTCGGGGGCGTAGATCGCAGTCAGGACTGCCGCGGGCACGTAGCGCAATGCGCGGCGCAGCAGCGGGGGCAGGCCCACGTGCTCGGGCAGGAGCAGGAAGGACGAGCGCAGCAGGAGGGTCAGCAGGCCCATCCCGAGCATGGCCGCCCAGACGGTGGCGAGGCTCATGCGGGGCGCCTTTCGGCGAGCAGGCCCGCGGTTATGCCCGCGATGGCAGCGAGCACGAGGCCCATGCGCAGCGGCAGGGGGTGGGCGAGGACGACGGTGATCCCGGCGGCCAGCGCCGCGGCGACCATCGCGCGGTCGCGCAGCAGCGGCACCGAAAGGGCGACGAACGCCAGCGGGGCTGCGAATTCGAGCTGCCAGGCGTGCGGCACCGACGCGCCCGCGATCACCCCGAGGATCGTGGCGACCTGCCAGGTGAGCCACACGGGGAGAGAAACGCCGAGGCAATACCAGTGCTTGCCGGTCGCGTCCGGGTGCTGTGTGAAGCGGGCGATGCACAGGGCGTAGGCGTTGTCGGCCAACAGGTAGCCCAGCCCAAGGCGCCAGCGGAGCGGCAGCCCGGCGAGGTGGGGGCGAATCGAGGCGCTGTACATGACGAAGCGCAGGTTGATGAAGAACGCGGTGACAAGGATGACGGCGACCGGGGCCGCGGCGCCGAGGAGCTGCGTGGCGGCCAGCTGGGAGGCCCCGGCGAAGACCACGAACGACATCAGGATCGCCTCCAAGGGCGGGATGCCCCCGGCGGCCATGGCCACCCCGGTCACCACCCCGAACGGGAATATCCCGAGCAGCACCGGGAGGGCGGCGCGCAGGCCGGCGCGGAATTCGGTTCGTTCGGGGTCGGTCACGGGAAATCCGATTTTACCGGTGAAACCCTTGAAATCGCCCCAATGCGCCCCAACCTCCGGCCAGAGATTCACGTCCGCTCCAACCACAGAAAGGCAAACACGATGTCGCAGACCGCAACCGGGGAAAACGGGGCCAGGCAGACGCTGGGCTTCCAGGCAGAGGTGAAGCAGCTGCTCAAGCTGATGATCCACTCGCTCTACAGCAACAAGGAGATTTTCCTGCGGGAGCTGGTCTCGAACGCATCCGATGCGGCGGACAAGCTGCGCTTCGAGGCCCTCGCCGACAATGCGCTCTACGAATCCGACCCGGACCTGAAGATCCGGGTCAGCGTCGACAAGGACGCGCGCACCATTACGATCGCGGACAACGGGATCGGCATGTCGCGCGACGAGGTGGTCGCCAACATCGGTACCATCGCCAGGTCCGGCACGCGCGAATTCCTCGACCGCCTGACTGGCGACCAGAAGAAGGACGCCAACCTGATCGGCCAGTTCGGGGTCGGGTTCTACTCGTCGTTCATCGTGGCCGACAAGGTGACGCTCACCACGCGCCGCGCCGGGCTGCCCCCGGAGGCCGCAGTGCGCTGGGAGTCGGATGGAGGCGGCGAATACGTGCTGGAGCAGGTCACCCGGGCGGAGCGCGGCACCGAGATCGTCATGCACCTGCGCGAAGGCGAGGACGACCTGCTCGAGGCCTGGAAGGTCAAGGGGATCATCCGCAAGTACTCGGACCACATCAGCCTGCCCATCGTGCTGGCCGGGGAGGACGCGCCGGTCAACCAGGCGAGCGCGCTCTGGGCGCGCAACAAGTCCGAGGTCACCGAAGAACAGTACCGGGAGTTCTACACCCACGTCGCGCACGATCCGGAGCCGCCGCTCGCCTGGACGCACGGCCGCGTCGAGGGCCGGCAGGAGTACACCCAGCTGCTCTACGTGCCGGCGCGAGCGCCCTTCGACCTGTTCGACCGGCAGCACCGGCGCGGGGTGAAGCTGTACGTGCGCCGCGTGTTCATCATGGAGGACGCCGAGCACCTGATGCCCGGCTACCTGCGGTTCGTGCGCGGGGTCATCGACTCGAACGACCTGCCGCTCAACGTCTCCCGCGAGATCCTGCAGGAAAGCAAGGACGTGGAGTCGATCCGCGCGGGCGCCACGCGGCGCGTCCTTTCGCTGCTGGATGACCTGGCGGAAAACCAGAAGGACAAGTACGCGACGTTCTGGAAGGAGTTCGGCCGGGTCCTCAAGGAAGGGGTGGGCGAGGACCACGCCAACCGCGACCGCGTGGCGAAGCTCCTGCGCTTCGCTTCCACCCAGGCCGACAGCGCGGATGAAACCGTTTCGCTCGCCGACTACGTGGCGCGCATGCAGCCCGGGCAGGACAAGATCTACTACGTCACGGCCGAAAGTTTCAACGCGGCGCGCTCGAGCCCGCACCTGGAGGTCTTTCGCAAGAAGGGCATCGAGGTCCTACTGATGCACGACCGCGTCGACGAATGGCTGGTCGGCAACCTGCCGGAATTCGACGGCAAGCCGCTGGCTTCGGTGGCGCGCGGCGGGCTCGACCTCGGGGACGAGGCAGAGAAGAAGGAGGCCGAGGAGAAGGGAAAGGAACTCGGCGAGCTCACCGGAAAGATCAAGGCCGCGCTGGGGGAACGGGTCAAGGACGTGCGCGTCACCATGCGCCTGACCGAGTCGCCCGCCTGCCTCGTTGCGGACGAGCACGACATCGGCGGCAACCTGGCCCGAATCCTGCGCGCGGCCGGGCAGAAAACGCCAGACTCGCCGCCGATCCTCGAAATCAACCCGTCACACCCGATCGTGCTGCGCCTGAAGCACGAGGAAAAGCGCTTCGGCGACTGGGCGGCGCTGCTGTTCGAGCAGGCCTTGCTCGCGGAGGGCGGCGAGCTCGACGATCCCGCGGGCTTCGTGAAGCGCCTCAACGGATTGCTGCTGGAGCTCTCCGCGTGAGGCGCTGAGCCTGCCGGTCAGCCCTTGGGGGCGGCCGGCGCGGCGCCTTTCTCGCGCATCTGGTGGCGGTGCTCCATGCGCTCCTTGGCATGGGCTTCGCACTTGGCGGGATCGGCCGCCTTGGCGCACATCTGCTGCGACATGCAGGTGCCGCGATCGGCTCCTGCCTTGCCTTTGCAGGCTTCGCGCGCCTCCTTGTACTGGCCGCGCATCTTCTCGCGCAGTTCCTTGCGTTGCGCCTCGCACTTGGCGGGGTCGGCTTCCTGCGCGCAGGGGCGCACGTGGCCGCGCGGCCCGCCTTGCGGGCCGGCTGGCGGGGTGGGGGCCGGTTGGGCCTGCGCGAAGAGTGCGGTGCTTGCGGCGAGCATCAGGCCGCCGATGATCAGTCTTGCGTTCATGTGAGTCTCCATGAGGGTGGGTTGCACATGGAAGGCTAAGCGCGCAAAGCCATTGGCGCTGTAAGGTTTTGTATCCGCTTGTAACAAAGGCAAAGGGGGGCGCGGTTCGCGTCCCCCTTTGCCCCGGGATGGCGTGCCTAGCCCAGCTGCTTCAGCATCGTATCCGCGTCGCTGACCTCGAACTTGCCCGGGCCTTCGACGTTGAGGCTCTTCACCACGCCGTCCTCGACGAGCATCGAGTAGCGCTGCGAGCGCACGCCCATGCCGCGGGCGGTGAGGTCGAGTTCGAGGCCGAGCGCCTTGGTCCAGAGCGCCGAACCGTCGCCCAGCATGCGCACCTTGCCGATCGCCTTCTGGTCGCGGCCCCAGGCCGCCATGACGAAGCCGTCGTTGGTAGCGACGCACCACACTTCGTCGACCTTCTTGCCCTTGAGCTTGTCGATGTTCGCGACGTATCCCGGCACGTGCTTGGCCGAGCAGGTGGGCGTGTATGCGCCCGGCAGCGCGAAGATCACGACCTTCTTGCCCTTGGTGGCCTCGGCCACGCTGACGTCCTTCGGGGGCAACGGGCAGGCCGCGTCGAATTCGATGGACTCGGAAAGCTTGCCGTCCGGCAGGCGGTCGCCGACTTTGATGGTCATCTGTTTCTCCTTGCTGGGGTTGGGAATGCGGAACGGAATAATACCTCAGCCGCCCAGCGCGGCAGCCCTGCCGCGCTGCATGTCGACGCCGCGCAGGATCGCCAGCCCGATCACGAAATAAGCGCCCAAGACCATGATCGCCGTGCGGTGATCGCCGGCGAAAATCCAGGTCATCAGTCCGTAGGAGAGCGGCCCGAAGATCGACGCGAGCTTGACCGCCAGTCCCCACAGCCCGAAGAACTCGCCGAGCCGCGCCGGCGGCGCGAGGACCCCGACGATGGCGCGCCCTGCGGCCTGCGAGGCGCCCATGCACAGGCCAGCAATGTTCGCGGCCAGCCAGAACGTGCCCGCGCCCTCGGCGAGTCCCGCGATGAGGACCATCGCGATCCAGCCCAGCAGCGTCAGCGAAACCGCGCGCACGTGGCCGATCGCGTCCTGCACGTAACCGAACGCGAACGCGCCGGCTGCCGCGGTCACGTTGACCACGAGGATCAGCACGATGGTCTGCTGGGTGGTGAACTTCATCGCCTCCTGCGCGTAGATCGCCGCCAGCGCGATGACCGCCTGGATGCCCGCCTGGTAGAACACCACGCAGACGAGGAACCTGCGCAGGTCGCGAAACCGCTGCGCCTCGTGCAACGTGCGCAGCACGCGTCCCCACGCGGCGCCGGCGGCCCCGGCCTGCGGCTGGGCGCGCTCGCGCAGCCACAGGAAGGTCGGCAGGCTGACGAGCGCGAACAGGCCTGCGGTGATGAGCATGGTCGCGGGTACGAACTCCGTGGCCGGCGCGCCGTGCGCCTGGGCACGGGTGATGTAGGCGAGGCACAGCCCGAGCGACAGCAGCCCGCCCAGGTACCCGACGCTCCACCCCCAGCCCGAGACGCGGCCCATCGCCTCGGAGTCCGACAGTTCGGGCAGGAAGGCCGCGATGAGGTTCTCGCCGGTGCCGAAGAAATAGTTCGACAGCACGACCAGCAGCACGGTGGCGGCCAGCGTGCCGGGACCCGCGAACCAGAGCAGGGCGGTGCAGGCCACGCATCCGAATGTGCTGAGCGCAAGCAGCCTCTTCTTGGCCGCATGGGCATCGGCCCAGGCGCCGATGAGCGGCGCGGTGAGCATGATCAGCGCGTAGGACACCGAAAGCGCGGCGGTCCAGGCAAGGGTCGCCCAGGCCGCTTTCTCGGCTACCACGGAGACGAAGTAGGCGCTGAATACCGCGGTGATCACCACCGTGGTGTACCCGGAGTTGGCGAAATCGTACATGGTCCACGCCCACACTTCCCTGAGGCGGACATCGGCGCCGAGGGCGCTGCGGCGTGCGGTTGCGGCGGTCATGTCGGTCGGGCCCGGGTGCGCGAAGCAGCCATTCTAAGGCCGGCGCGCGCGCATTGAGCGTCGCCCGGCCGCACTGTTATAGTCACGCGATAACCAGCGGAGCCCATGGATGGCTGCGGTCCAACCCACGATTGCCGAGCATCGCCTGACCCTCGCCGAGCTGCTTGACTGGCTGGTCGAGGACAAGCAGGTCGCGCCGGAGCCGGCCGAGCAGCTGAAGAAGGAGCGGCGCTATTACAAGGGCGCCTCCCACCCGCTGCTGATGATCGCCGACCAGAAATGGAAGAGCCTGCAGCCGCCGTACCGGGTTCTGACCCTCGAGGCGCTGACGGAGTGGATGGCGAAGCGGGTCGGCCTGGAGTACCTGCACATCGACCCGCTGAAGATCGACTTTTCCGCGGTCACCGAGGTCATGTCGTCGGCCTATGCCACGCGCTTCCACGTGCTGCCGGTCAGCGTGAACACCAAGGAGGCGGTGATCGCGACGGCCGAGCCGTACATGCGGGACTGGGAACGCGAGCTCGGGCAGATCCTCAAGCTGGACGTCCGGCGCGTGATCGCCAACCCGGCCGACATCGACCGCTACCAGGTCGAGTTCTACAACCTGGCCAAGTCGATCAAGGGGGCGCACAAGGCCGGCGTCGCGACTTCGGGCATCGGCAATTTCGAGCAGCTGGTCGAGCTGGGCGCGTCCAACAAGCAGTTCGATGCCAACGACGCCCACATCGTGCGCATCGTCGACTGGCTCTGGCAGTACGCGTTCGAGCAGCGGGCGAGCGACATCCACATCGAGCCGCGGCGCGACCTGGGCATCGTGCGGTTCCGCATCGACGGCGTGCTGCACCAGGTCTACCAGATCCCGGCGGTGGTGCAGGCGGCGATGACCAGCCGGATCAAGATCCTGGGCCGCATGGACGTGGTCGAGAAGCGCAGGCCGCAGGACGGCCGCATCAAGACCCGCACGCTCGACGGCCAGGAGATCGAGCTGCGCCTGTCGACGCTGCCGACCGCGTTCGGCGAGAAGCTGGTCATGCGCATATTCGACCCCGAAGTGCTGGTGCGCGATTTCACCGAGCTGGGATTCTCGGTGGAGGACCACAACCGCTGGAGGGAGATGACCGAGCGGCCCAACGGCATCGTCCTGGTCACCGGCCCGACGGGCTCGGGCAAGACCACCACGCTCTACTCGACGCTGAAGACGCTGGCCACGCCCGAGGTGAACGTCTGCACGGTGGAAGACCCGATCGAGATGATCGAGGGCACCTTCAACCAGATGCAGGTGACGCAGAACATCGACCTGGGCTTTGCCGAGGGGCTGCGCGCGCTGATGCGCCAGGACCCGGACATCATCATGGTCGGCGAGATCCGCGACCTGGAAACCGCCGAGATGGCGGTGCAGGCGGCGCTGACCGGGCACCTCGTGCTGTCCACCCTGCATACGAACGACGCCCCGACGGCGATGACCCGGCTGCTCGAGCTGGGCGTCGCGCCCTACCTGCTGGTGGCGACCATCAACGGCGTCATGGCGCAGCGCCTGGTGCGCATCCTGTGCCCGTCGTGCAAGCAGAAGGTCGACCTCAATCGCGTCGAGGACGTGGCGGCCTGGGACGGGCTGGTGTCGCCGTGGAAGACCAACCGCCCCACCGCGATCTACAAGCCGGTGGGGTGCCTCGAGTGCCGGATGACCGGCTTCCTCGGGCGGGTGGGCATCTACGAGGTGCTGACGTGCTCGCCGGCCATCAAGGAACTGCTGTCCGAAGGCGGCAACGAAGCCAAGATCCGCCAGCTGGCGCTGAAGGAGGGGATGCGCCCGCTGCGCCTCAGCGGCGCGCTCAAGGTCGCGGCCGGGCTGACCACGATAGAGGAGGTCGCCAAGGTTGCGCCCCCGTCCCGGGACGCCGCCCGGCCCTCGGAGTCGCGCAAGGGATGAAGTTGCTCGAGACCCTGGGGCTGCGGGTCCGGCAGTTCGGCCTGCGGCGCTCGGCGGCGGTCTACCTGGTCATCGTCGTCGGCTTGGCGCTGGCGAGCGAGTTCGCCGGCGACCAGATCTCCGGGCAGGGCGCTGCGAATCCGGGCGCGGCGATCCTGAGCGCCCTGGCGATCGCCGCGCTGGTCGGGATATTCGTCTTCTTCCTGTTCCATGGGGCGGTCGAGGACCGCGAGCGCGCGGGCGTGGCCCTCGCCAACAGCGAGGAGCGGTTCCGCAGCCTCACCTCGCTGTCGGCCGACTGGTTCTGGGAGACCGACCCCGGCCACCGCATCAGCTGGATCGCGGGCGGCCAGTCCATGCTGAAACTGTTCGGCTCCGAGCTCGCCTATGGCCGGCGGATCTGGGAGATTCCCGGCATTGCGGTGCCCGAAGCGGCAATTGCCGCACACCTCGAGGCGCTCGAGGCGCAGGCGCCGTTCCATGAGCTCGAACTGTGCCGCCCCGGCCCGGACGGGCAGGCGGAATACCACCTGATTTCCGGAGAGCCGCGCGTGGATCGTGCCGGGCGCTTTCTCGGGTATCGCGGGGTGGGCCGCGACGTGACCGGCAGCAAGCGCGCCGCGGCGGCCCTTTCGGGCGCCAAGGAGCGGCTCGAACTGGCGCTGAATTCAGGCGCCCTGGCGATCTGGGACAGCAACCTCTCGACCGGCCGCATCTTCGTCAGCGAGGGATGGGCGCAGATCCTCGGCGAGCCTGCCGGCGACCAGTGGCTGCGTGTGGAGGAGGTGCTGGAGCGCGTCCATCCGCAGGACAGGGAGGCCGGGCTCCTCGCGTCGCGCCGTGCCCTCAAGGGCGAGACCGCTTCTTACATGGCTGAAATCCGCCTGCGCCTGCCTACGGGGGACTGGAAGTGGGTCGTGGCGTCCGGCCAGGTGGTGGAGCGCGACGCCGGCGGGCGTGCGCTGCGCATGACGGGCACCGTCGTGGACGTCGACAGGCGAAAACGGGCCGAGCATGCCTTGCGCGACGCGGAGGTGCGATATCGCACGCTGGTGGACCTGTCGCCCGACGGGGTGCTCCTGCAGTCCGACGGGCGGATCGAGTACGCCAACCGCGCGGCCGCCGAAATCCTCGGGACGCCCCGGCCGGCTTCGCTGATCGGCCTCGTGTCGATGGAGCTGATCCATCCGGACGACTGCCCCAGGATCCTCGAGCGCGTCCGGTACCTGCGCGGGGGCCCGGGCAAGGCGGATTTCAGCGAGCGCAGGATGCTGCGGCTGGACGGCAGCGTCGTGACGGTCGAGGGCGCGAGCGTGTCGTACCTGGAACGCGGGCGCCTGGTGGTGCAGACCGTGCTGCGCGACATCTCCGAGCGCGTGAACGCGCGCGAGGAACTGGCCGAGCGCGAGCGGCGGTTTCGCGACGTGGTCGAAGCGGCGGGCGAGTACGTCTGGGAGACCGACTGCGAGTTTCGCTATACGTGGATTTCGGCCCGGGTCGAGGCGGTGCTCGGCCACGTGCACGCCGACCTGATCGGACGCCGTCCGCAGGATTTCATGCCCCTCGGGGAGGCACGGGCGGTGGAAGAGCAGCTGCTCAGGGCGAGCCATCAAGGGGTGCCGTTCCGCGACCTCGTCCACCGTTCGATCACCAAGTCGGGCCGCGCGATATGGCAGAGCATTTCCGGGGTCCCGGTGTTCGACCAGCGCGGCAAGCTGAAGGGCTTTCGCGGAACGGGCGCGGACATCACCGCCCGGCGCCAGGCCGAGGAGCGTATCCAGTTCCTCGCAACCCGGGACGCGGTGACCGGGTTGCCCAACCGGGTGTTGCTGGCGGACCGCGCCGGCCAGGCCATCCTCAATGCGGGCCGCAAGCAGGGGCGCATCGCGGTGCTCGCGATCAGCCTGGACCGGTTCCACCTGGTCAACGACTCTCTGGGACATCGCGCCGGAGACGCCTTGGTGCGGGCGACCGCCGAGCGGTTCTCGAATGCGTTGCGCCGCGACGACACGCTCGCCCGCGTCGGCGGGGAGGAATTCGTCGTGCTGTGGGACGGAACCCGGGAGGTGGAGGACGTGGCCCTGGTGGCCAAGAAGCTCCTCGCCTGCCTGGCCGCGCCGGTCGTCATCGACGCTCGCCCGCTGAATGTCTCGGCCAGCATCGGGATCAGCGTCTACCCGGGCGACGGCAAGGAGTTCTCCGAGCTGCTGAACAACGCCGATGCAGCCCGGTACGCGGCGCGGGAAGCCGATGGCAACACCTACCGGTTCTTCTCGCGCGAGCTGAACTCGCGCGCGCTCGAGCGGCTGGACATGGAAAGCGCGCTGCACCGCGCGCTGGCGGGCGACGAATTCGTCCTGCATTTCCAGCCCGTCGTGCGCAGTGCGGGCGCCGCCATGCCGCGGGTGGTCGGCGCAGAGGTGCTGCTGCGCTGGCAGCATCCGCAAAGGGGCCTGCTCGCACCGGGCGAATTCATCCCGTTTGCCGAGCAGGCCGGGCTCATGGGCGCCCTCGGGGACTGGCTCGTCGAGCGCGCAACCGCCCAGGTCGCGCAATGGGAGCCGGGTCCCTCCGGCGGATTGTGGTTCGCGCTGAACGTCCCGGCCAAGGAGGTCTTCAGGGACCGGCGCTTTTCCGAAAGCCTGCGCGAGGCCCTGCAGCGGAACCGCCTCGACGGATCCAGGTTCGTGCTCGAGATCTCGGAGCGCAGCATGCAGGCCGGCGGGGATGCGCGCATCGATGCGCTGGGGGCCGTCGCGGCGCTTGGCGTGGCTCTCACCATCGACGACTTCGGCGCCGGGCACTCCAGCCTCGCGTCCCTGCGGGAAATGCCGGTCCGCAAGCTCAAGGTCGACCGCAGCCTGGTGGCCGACCTCGTCGCCCGGGAGGATGCCGCGGTCATCGTGCAGACCGTGACCGCAATGGCCAGGGGACTGGGCCTCTCGGTCGCCGCGGAAGGCGTGGAGACCGAAGCGCAACTGGCGCGGCTGCGCGCCGCGGGGTGCGACGAATGGCAGGGACGGCTGTTCAGCGAACCGCTGGACGCGGCCGCATTCGAGGCGCTGATCTCGGGTGCGTCCCGTGCGGCCTCGGCCTGAGCGGGCGGGCGCTTACGCGCAGCGCGCGGAGCGGGCCTAGCGCGGAGGTACAATGCGCCCAGATGAGTGCGCGACGCGAAACATGAACTCCGGATTCCCATGCTGAATGTCCTGGCCATCCTGCTGGTCGCGGCCGCGCTGGTCATCCTACTGGCGGCGCTACCGCCCACCCGCAGGCTGATCGCCGAACTGCCGGCGGGGCCGATGCGCTCCCAATGGCGCTTCATGGCCGGGTTGGTCCTCGTCTTCGTGGCCGGATATGCCGGCTACCTGGCCGTTTTCTGGGATCGCCACCAGTCGATTGCCGACCTGCTGGTCCCGGCGGTGTTCGTGTGCGGCGCGTGTTTCGTATGGCTTGCGGCGCGCCTGTCGCTCGCCACCGTGGTCAACGTGCGCCGCATGTCCACGCTCGACCGGGCCAACGTCACCGACGCGCTGTCGGGCCTGGACAGCCGCCACTACCTGGACCGCCGGATGCGCGAGGAGATGATGCGCGCCGAGCGCCATGGCCTCGCCGTGTCGGTGATGCTGCTGGATATCGACAATTTCGCCAGCGTGAACGCGACCTACGGTCACGCGGTGGGCGACCAGGTCCTGACCGAGATCGGGCGGATCCTCAGCGGCGGGGTGCGCGAATCCGACGTGCTCGTCCGGTACGGCGGCGAGGAAATCGCCATCGTTGCGACGCACACGCCGCCTGCGGCCGCGATGGCGGTGGCCGAGCGCCTGCGCCGCGAAGTCGAAGTCGGCGCGCGCAAGGCGCTGCGGGAAGCGCAGGGCGCGCGCAGGGCGATCACCGTCAGCATCGGGGTCGCCGGGCGCGAAGCCGGCGGCAAGGCGGACGCCGACCTGTTCGAAACCGCGGAGCGGGCATTGCGCAGGGCGAAGAGCGAAGGCCGCAACCGCGTCGTGCTCGGGTAGTCCCAGTGCGTTCCCTACCGGCCGAGATCTGAGATGGAAGACAGCGTAGCCCACCTGCGCTCGCGCTGGACCTCGGAGTCCACCGCCGCGGCAATCCGGTTCCTGCGCGGCGAGCCGATGGAGGACGGCGCCATCGGGAGCATGGAGCATGACGGCAGGACCTACTTCGACCTGCGCGGCATCCGGATCGAGCAGACGCAGCTCGACGGCGTGACCATCCGGAACGTGAACCTGCGCTGGTCGACGATCCGCGACGTGGGCTTCAAGAACACCAAGCTGATCAAGTGCAACCTCAGCCAGACCGCCTTTGCGGAGTGCTATTTCCGGCGCGCCCTGTTCCAGAAGTGCGACATCGTCAACGCGAAGTTCTCGGCCTGCGATTTTTCCGACGCCCGGATCGAGGGCAGCTGGCTGGATTTCTCCACGTTCACCAGTTGCGAGATCGTGCTGCGCAACATCCGGTTCCGCGACGACACGACGCCCCAGGCGCTGGTGCGGGTCTGCCGCAACCTGAAGCTCAATGCCATGTCGATGGGCCACTTCGCAGACGCGGGCGAACTGACCTACCTCGAGCGGACCTATGACCGCCATGCCCTGTTCAACCACGCCTTCTCGCAGGAGCACGAGGGGGTCGGCGAACGCGCCAAGGCCGTGAAGGACTGGCTGGGCTCGGTCCTGCTGAACTGGCTGTGGGGCTACGGCGAGAAGCCGGAGCGGCTGGCCCTGACCATGGTGGCCAATATCCTGGTGTTCGGCACGCTGCAGTACTGGCTGAACGGGGTCCCCGGGGCGTCCTGGTTCGACCACACCTATTTCAGCGGGATCACGTTCCTGACCATCGGGTACGGGGACCTGGCGCCCGTCGGGATGCTTCCGCGCATCCTGGCGGTCCTTGAAGGCGCGGCAGGCATCGCGACGTTCGGGATGCTGATTGCGTCGGCGGCCAAGAAGATCATGTACAGGTAGCGGCGGGCTGGAGTAGGCTGCTGAGCAGGCCGCAGTGACAGGGGGGGAGGTCGCATGCCGATTATCGCGATTACGCGCGAAATGGGGTCGCTGGGCAAGGACGTGGCATCCGGCCTCGGCCAGAACCTCGGATTGCCGATTTTCTACCACGAGGTCGTCGAACCGCTCGCCGACCGGATGCGCGTGCGCAAGAGCCACGTCATCCGCCTGATCGACGGCACGGCCGGGCTGCTGGAGCGGCTGACCGCCGACAAGACCAGCCTTGCCATCTTCTCGGCCGACGAGATCTTCGACCTGGCCATGCAGGGCCAGGGAGCCGTGGTCCGCGGCTGGGGCGCGACGCACCTGCTGCGCGACGTGCCGCACGCGATCTGCGTGCGGGTCTGCGCCCCGCTGGCGCTGCGCAAGCGCCGGATGATGGAACGCCTGAATACCGACGACGACGCGGCCGTGAGCGTCGAAATACACTGCAACGACGAGTCGCACACGGCGATCATGCGCCGCAATTTCGGCCTGCAGTGGACCGACCCCGAGAACTACGACGTGGTATTCAACACCGAGCGGGTGAGCGTGGACGAATGCATCGACGAGGTGACCCGGCTGGTCAAGTCGGATGCGTTCGCGGAGACCCCGCAGTCGCGCAGGCAGCTGGCGGACCTCGCGCTCGCGGCGCGCGTGCGCGCGGCGCTGAGGCTCTCGCCCCTGACCCGCGACGCGAAAGTCGCGGTGACCGCAAGCGAAGGGCAGGTGACGCTGGCCGGGGAACTGGGCACGGACATGCTGCTTGCCGTCGCCGAGGTGGTCGACGCGGTCCCGGGGGTGGAGGATTTCAAGTACCACTCGCGCCCCGCCGAGGAAGCGCAGGCGGCGGCCAACTGACGGTCCCGGGCTGAACCGCCCCGCCATTTCCGGGGACCGGCTTACTTCGTCAGGACCTTCATCGCCTTTTCGAGGCCGCCCATGGTGGTCGGGTACATCCGCCCGCCCATGAGTTCCTTCATGACCTGCACCGACTGGCGGTAGCCCCAGATCTCCTCGGGCTCGGGATTCAGCCAGACGCACTTCTGGTAGACGTCGGTGACGCGTTTGAGCCACACGGCGCCGGCTTCCTCGTTGTAGTACTCGATCGAACCGCCCGGCTGGAGGATCTCGTACGGGCTCATCGTCGCGTCGCCCACGAAGATCACCTTGTAGTCGTGGCCGTACTTGTGCAGCAGGTCCCAGGTGCGGGTGCGCTCCGCGTGGCGGCGGCGGTTGTCCTTCCAGACGAAGTCGTACAGGCAGTTGTGGAAGTAGAAGTACTCCAGGTGCTTGAACTCGGTCTTGCACGCCGAGAACATCTCCTGGCACAGCTTCACGTGGTCGTCCATCGAGCCGCCGATGTCGAGCAGCAGCAGCACCTTGACGGTGTTCCGGCGCTCGGGCCGCATGTGGATGTCCAGATAGGCCTTCTTGGCCGTAGAGCTGATCGTGTTTTCCAGGTCGAATTCGTCCGGCGCGCCCTGGCGGGCGAAGCGCCGCAGGCGGCGCAGCGCCACTTTGATGTTGCGCGTGCCCAGTTCGACCGAATCGTCCAGGTTCTGGTACTCGCGCTGGTCCCAGACCTTCACCGCGCTGCGGTTGCGCGAGCTCTTCTGGCCGATGCGGATGCCCTCGGGGTTGAAGCCGTATGCCCCGAACGGGGAGGTGCCGCCCGTGCCGATCCACTTGTTGCCGCCCTGGTGGCGCTCCTTCTGCTCCTCGAGGCGCTTCTTGAGCGTCTCCATCAGCTTTTCCCAGCCGCCGAGGGACTCGATCATCTTCTTTTCTTCATCGGAGAGCGTCAGCTCGGCCTGCTTGAGCAGCCACTCGAGCGGGATCTGCGCCTCGATGCCCGGGATCGCCTCGACGCCCTCCCAGAACTCGGCGAACGCGCGGTCGAACTTGTCGAAGTTCGACTCGTCCTTGACCATCGTGGTGCGCGAGAGGTAGTAGAAGTCGTCGATCGACGAGCCGATCACGCCTTTTTGCAGCGCCTCGAGCAGCGTCAGGAACTCCTTGATGGAGACCGGCAGCTTGTGGCTCTTCAGCTTGAAGAAGAAGTCGATCAGCACGGTAGTCTCTAGTTGCTCTTCGCCCGGGTCATGAAGACCAGCCGCTCGAACAGGTGCACGTCCTGCTCGTTCTTCAGCAGCGCGCCGTGCAGGGGCGGGATGATGGTCTTGCGGTCCTTGGAGCGCAGCGCCTCCGGCGGGATGTCCTCGGACAGGAGGAGCTTGAGCCAGTCGAGCAGTTCGGAGGTGGAGGGTTTCTTCTTCAGGCCGGGCACTTCGCGGATCTCGAAGAACACTTCAAGCGCCTCGCGCAGCAGGTTCTTCTTCAGCTTCGGGAAATGGACGTCGACGATCTTTTCCATCGTCTCCTTCTCCGGGAAGCGGATGTAGTGGAAGAAGCACCTGCGCAGGAAAGCGTCCGGAAGCTCCTTCTCGTTGTTCGAGGTGATGAACACGATCGGCCGCTGCTTCGCCTTGACCAGCTCCCGCGTCTCGTACACGTAGAACTCCATGCGGTCGAGTTCGCGCAGGAGGTCGTTGGGGAATTCGATGTCGGCCTTGTCCACCTCGTCGATCAGCAGGACGCAGGGCTTGTCCTGGGAAAAGGCCTGCCACAGCATGCCCTTGACGATGTAGTTGTGGATGTCCTGTACGCGCGGGTCGCCGAGCTGCGAGTCGCGCAGCCGCGACACGGCGTCATATTCGTACAGCCCCTGCTGCGCCTTGGTGGTCGACTTGATGTGCCATTCCAGCAGCGGGATGCCCAGCGCCTTGGCCACCTGCACGGCCAGCATGGTCTTGCCCGTGCCGGGCTCGCCCTTGATGAGCAGCGGCCGCTCGAGCGTGATGGCGGCGTTGACCGCGAGGGTGAGGTCCTCGGTGGAGACGTATTCTTCTGAGCCGGCGAAGCGCATTGGGAGTGGGTCCTGAAGGAAAGCCCGATTATACCGGGGCCCAAACCCCCGGGAGAACGCGCGGGTTGAGGCGGGGGCCGCGTTCGGATAGAATTTCGGCTTTAAAACCAAAGCGATCCAATCCGCATGCGCAACCCCAGAATGATCCTGGCACTGCTCGCCGGTGCGTCCATGGCCGTGCTCTCCTCCGGGGCATTTGCCGAGGGCGCCGCAGGCAGCGCCGAAGCCGGCAAATCCAAGAACGCCATGTGCATCGGGTGCCACGGCATCCCGGGCTACCGCACGGCCTATCCCGAGGTCTACAACGTGCCGAAAATCTACGGCCAGCAGCAGGCCTACATCATCAAGGCGCTGCAGGCCTACAAGTCCGGCGAGCGCGGCCACCCGAGCATGCAGGGGATCGCCCGCGGCCTGACGGACGCCGACATGGCCGACCTGGCCGCGTACTACGGGGGGCCGCACAAGTGAACCGCCTCCTGACCATCGCAATCGCCGCGGCCCTGGCCGCAGGCAGCGCCAGCGTCCTTGCAAAAGGCAACGCGGACTCCGGCAAGGCCAAGGCCGCGCAGGTGTGCGCCGCCTGCCACGGCCCCGAAGGCAACAAGCCGACCGGCCCGGACTTCCCGGTGCTCGCCGGCCAGTACCCGGATTACATCAAGAAGGCGCTGTCCGACTACAAGAGCGGCAAACGCAGCAACCCGATCATGAAAGGGTTCGCCGCCACGCTGTCGGCCCAGGAGATGGACGACCTCGCGGCCTGGTTCTCCAGCCAGCCCTCGGACCTCGTGACCCACCGCTGAGCGGCGCTGGGTGCGTAAAAAAGGCCCGTCCGCGGGCCTTTTTCATTTGCGCGCGCGCTTTCCGAGGTTCTCGAGGTAGGCCGCCGGATCGGGCGGGGCGGCGTCCCGTTGCGAGCGCCATACCATCTCGGCCAGGCACTCGATCGCCTCGTGCAGCGCCTTGTGCCGGTCCCCGGTGCGCGACACCAGCGCCGCGAAGCAGGCGGATACGCCCTGGGGCTGGTCGATGGACAACTGCTCCTCGAGCGCCATGTGCAGGCTCATGTGCAGGAACGGGTTGGTCTCGCCCAGTTCCGGGAAGTACTCCTGCTCGCGAAACCGCGCCGGGTCGTCCAGCACGGGGTGATATTCAGGATGGGCGAGGGCGATGTCGAGGGCGACGGTCTCCAGGCCGGCGAGCGGCTCTCCGGTGCGGTACTTGCGCCAGGATTCAAAGAAGAAGTCGCGCACCTGCTCGCGGCTGGGGTTGAACATGGTCGCGCCTTCCGCTCAGGCCCTGGTCTTGCCCTTGAACTCGCACAGGTCCCGGATCACGCACTCCGGGCAGCGCGGCTTGCGGGCCA
>JAFEDL010000084.1:11355-18387 GCA_018241645.1 Pseudomonadota bacterium | reverse complement strand
GCGAACTCCGGCGGCGTGAACTTCAGCAGCTTCTCCTCGACCGCGAGCACGTCCTTGCCGGGGGCGATTCCCGTCCGGTTCGAGACGCGGAAGATGTGCGTGTCCACGGCGATCGTCGGCTGGCCGAAGGCGATGTTGAGCACGACGTTGGCGGTCTTCCTGCCCACGCCGGGAAGGGCTTCCAACGCTTCGCGCGAGTCGGGCACCTTGCCCCCGTGCCTTTCGACCAGCAGGCGCGAGAGCGCAACCACGTTCTTCGCCTTGGTGCGGAACAGCCCGATCGTGCGGATGTATTCGGTGACCCGGGCTTCGCCCAGCGCGACCATCTTTTGCGGCGTGTTGGCCGCGGGGAACAGCTTCGCGGTGGCCAGGTTGACGGACTTGTCCGTCGCCTGCGCAGACAGCACCACCGCGACCAGCAGTTCGTAGGGCGAGGAATAGGCAAGTTCCGAGCGCGGGTCGGGGTTCTGCGCCTGCAGGCGCGTGAAGATCTCGTGGCGTTTCGCCGGGTTCATGCCGCGGGCCCTCCCCGGGAGGCGCGGCGCGCACGCGCCCGCTCGATCGCAGCGGCCACGGCCGCCTTGCGCTGGCCGTCCGGCGCCGGCGGGATCGCGGCCTGCGCCACGAGCCTTGCCTTGCGCTGGCGCGCCCGGCGCCTGGCCGCCGATACATCGGCATCGGTCCAGTCGCGCAGCGACGGGACCATTGCGATGCAGTCCACCGGGCAGGGCGGCACGCACAGGTCGCAGCCGATGCAGTACTTTTCGATGACGGTGTGCATCAGGCCGCTCGCGCCGGCGATCGCGTCCACCGGGCAGGCGGCGATGCACAGCGTGCATCCTATGCAACGCGCCTCGTCTATGAGCGCGACGGTGCTTCGTTTCATCGCCGCGCCAGCGCTGCGGCGCATTCCGCAATCAGGTCCGGGCCCCGGTAGACGAGGCCCGTGTAGAGCTGTACGAGCGAGGCCCCGGCCGCCACCTTCTCGACGGCGTCGGCCCCGTGCAGGATGCCTCCGGCGCCGATCAGCGGGACCTCGCCGGCCAGTTCCCGCGCCAGCGCGGCGAGCACCGCCGTGGCGCGCGCCTTGATCGGCGCGCCGGACAGCCCCCCTTGTTCCGCGCCGTGCGGCAGGCTTTCCACCCCAACGCGCGACAGCGAAGTGTTGGTGGCGATCACTGCGTCGATGCGGTGCGTGCGCACTGCGCCGGCGATGTCCGCGATTTGGGGGCCTTCGAGGTCGGGCGCGACCTTGAGCACGAGCGGCACGCGCTTGCCGTGCCTGTCCGCCAGACCCTCCCGGCTGGCGGCGATCCGGCCGAGCAGCGCGTCGAGCTCGGATTTTTCCTGCAGTCCGCGCAAGCCCTTGGTGTTGGGCGAGGAGATGTTGATCGTCACGTAGCCGGCGGCGGCATACACGCGCTCGAGGCAGTGCACGTAGTCGTCGGCCGCCCTTTCCAGCGGGGTATCGAAGTTCTTGCCGATGTTGATGCCGAGGATTCCGCGCCAGCGTGCGCGCGCTACGTTGGCGAGGAACGCCTCCACGCCGACGTTGTTGAAGCCGAACCGGTTGATCAGCGCGTTTGCCCGGGGCAGGCGGAAGATGCGCGGCTTCGGGTTGCCGGGCTGCGGCCGCGGCGTGACCGTTCCGACCTCGATGAACCCGAACCCCTGCGCCGCTAGGGCGTCGATATGCTCTGCGTTCTTGTCGAGCCCCGCGGCGAGCCCCACGGGATTGGGAAACTCGAGGCCCATCACCCGCACCGGCTGAGGCGGGATGGCGCTCCCCAGCAGGCCGCCGAGCAGGTCGGCGCCTTTCAGCGTCAGCGCGTGGGCGGTTTCCGGGTCGAGCGAGAAGAGGAGGGGGCGGACCAGGGAATACAGCATGGCCGGCATTTTACCGGCTGCCGCAACTCCGGGTGGCCGCTAGGCGAGGTCGTGCTGGTCGAGCCTGCGCCACACCCCGCCGACGAAGCCCTCGATCGGCAGGAAACGCGACTTGTACGCCATCTTGGGGCTTTCGCGGATCCAGTACCCGAGGTACAGGTAGGGCAGCCCGAGCGCCTTGCAGGTCTCGATTTGCGCGAGGATGTTGTAGGTCCCGAAGCTCGCGCCGCGCCGGTCGGGCTCGAAGAAGGTGTACACCGAGGACAGGCCGTCCGGCAGGAAATCGACGATGGACACCATGACCAGCTGGCCCTGGTCCCGGAATTCGACCAGCCGCGTGTCCACCCGGCTCTGCAGCAGGAAGTGCGAGTACTGGTCGCGGCTGTCGTTGTCCATGCCGCCGCCGGAGTGGCGCTTGGACTGGTAGCGCAGGTAAAGGGCGTAGTGCTCCAGCCGGAATTTCAGCGGCTGGGTCTGCGCGGTCAGCCCCGCGTGCAGTTTCCAGGCGCGTTTTTGCGAGCGCGCAGGGACATATTCGTTTACCGGGATGCGCACGGGCACGCAGGCGCGGCAGCTGTCGCAGTGCGGGCGGTAGGTGAAGATGCCGCTGCGGCGAAATCCCGCCTTGACGAGGTCGCCGTAGAGCTCGGTGTTGATGAGGTGCGACGGCGTGGCCACCTGGGAGCGCGCCATGCGTTCCGGCAGGTAGCTGCACGGATACGGCGCCGTGACGTAAAACTGCAGGATTGCGTGCGGCAGGTCGTTCAGTCTTGACATTGGGCCTCGCTCAACCGCGCCTTGCCCGGCGTCGTCAACTCCCAGCGACCGGGCGGCTCGGCGTAGTTTACCAACGCCGAGACGGCGCGCAAGAAATCGGCGCGCTTTATTTCGCGGGCGCCCAGCGACGCCAGGTGGCTGGTGTTCATCTGGCAGTCGACCAGCGGAAACCCCCGCTGCCGCAGTTCGGCCACCAGCGCCGCCAGGGCGACCTTGGAGGCGTCGGTGGCGCGGGCGAACATCGATTCGCCGTAGAACATGCGCCCGATGGCCATGCCGTAAAGGCCGCCCGCCAGCGCCCCGTCCCGCCATGTCTCGAAACAGTGCGCATACCCAAGCTGGTGCAGCTGCAGGTAGGCGGCGCGCATCTCGGGGCCGAGCCAGGTCCCCGGCTGGTGGCGCCGCGGCCCGGCACACCCTTCGAGGACCGCGGCGAATGCGGTATCCACGCGGACCTCGTACCCGCGGTTGCGAATGCTCTTGGCAAGCGAGCGCGAAATCCTGAACTCGTCGGTATGCAGCACCATGCGGGGGTCGGGGGACCACCACAGCAGGGGCTCGCCGTCCGAAAACCACGGGAAGATCCCGCTCCGGTAGGCCGAGAGCAGCCGTTCGACCGACAGGTCCCCCCCCGCGGCAAGCAGCCCGTTGGGCACCTTGAGGGCGCGCTCGACGGGCGGGAAGGGGCTGTGGCGGTCCAGCCAGGGGATCACGTTGGCCCTAGCAGCGCACTTGCTGGCGGCAGTAGGTGTCGAGCTCGCTCACCACGGCGGTCCCGGCCACCGCCTGCCGCGCGGCGGCGCCGAGTTCCATCGCGAGCTTGAACTCGTACTTGGCGAAGAACTGGCTGAACATCTCGCCGCCCATGGTCCCGGTTGCGAACAGCTCGTCGGTTTTCGCATCGTAGTCAAGGAGGATCGCCGCCAGCGGCTGCGGGGCCGGACCGGCCACCACCCGCCCGCCCCGAGCCGGATCGTACTGGCTGTGCTCCGCGCAGCAGTGGATCACCTGCGCGTGCTTGTTGCGCGCGCTCGACTCCGCTCGAAAGCTGATGAAGCTGATTTCCTTCGTCGGGTAGGCGAGCTGGTGGGCGCAGATCGCGGAGTAGGCGACGATCGAGCCGGCGGGTCCCACACCGCCCTTCCATTCGTAGTCCTGGTTTGCGACGGTCTTAAGAACCGTGGAGGTCCGCGCGGGCCTGCCGAGGTTGATGAGGAAGCAGGGCGTGGAGGCGAACGGGTACTGGAAGATCAGGTTCTTTTGCACTGGCAGGGCGGAGGCGCGCAGGGGCTTGCCCCGCGCATCCACCAGTTTGGCGCGCGCGTACATGTGGGCCGTCGCGCCCTGCGCCGGGGTCGACGCCGGCATCCCCGTCGCCGCGATCCCGGTGGCGCAAATCCGGATGAACTCGCGGCGCCGCACGGGGGCCTAGTTTTCCAGTTTGATCCCGGACTTGCGGATCGCCGCGCCCCAGCGGTCATTCTCGTTCTTCAGGCGCAGCGCGAATTCCTCCGGGGTGCCGCCAACGGGGTCGGCACCCAGCGCGGCAAGCTTCTCCTTCAGTTCGGGCAGTTGCAGGGCCTTGGTGGTATCCGCGGCGATCTTGTGGACGATGTCGGACGGGGTGCCGGCCGGTGCGAACAGCGCATACCAGGCCATGGCCTCGAATCCCGGCTGGTCCTGTTCGGCGATGGTCGGGATGTCGGTCGCCGCCGGGTGGCGCCTGAGGCTGGCCACCCCGATCGCCTTGAGCTTGCCCTGCCTGATCAGCGGCAGCGCCGAGGACATCTGGCTGAAGAACATCGTGACCTGCCCGCCCATGACGTCATTCACCGCCGGGCCCGTGCCTTTGTAAGCCACGTGGATCATGTCCATCCCGGTGGCGGACTTCAGCATTTCCCCCGCGATGTGCGGCGAGCTGCCTGCGCCGGGTGAAGCGAAGCTGAGCTTGCCCGGGTTGGCCTTGGCATAGGCGATGAGTTCCTTCAGGTTGGAGGCGGGCACGTTCGGGCCGACCACGAGCACGTTCTGCACCGTCGCAAGCATGGTGACGGGGACGAAATCCCGGGCCATGTCGTAGGGGAGCTTCGACCTCAGGTGAGGCAGCAGCACTGCGTTGCCAACCGGGGTCGTCACCACGCTGTAACCGTCGGGCGGCGATTTCGCCGCGTACTCCATGCCGATCAGGCCGTCTGCGCCGGGCCTGGCCTCGACGATGACCGGCTGGCCCCACATCCCCTGGAGCTTGTCGGCCACCGCGCGCGACAGGAGGTCCGAGGGGCCGCCCGGCGCGAACGCATTGATGATCTTCACCGGTTTGGCGGGCCAGGCCTGGGCGAGGGCGGCAGGCGCCGCAAGGGCGCACACCAGCAGGGCGATGAGGCGTTTCATGTCGACTCCATGTACGGAAATGCGAATATAAATGAGCGAACGCAAATATTAAGCCCGCGAGCCGATAAAACCTGCGAAACATGCGTTCCGGTCCCGGATCGCGAATTCCGCAATGCAGTAAGATGATACGTCCCATTTCCGCAGGCTGTGCCTGCGCCATGCGCAACAATCCGGAGCGCTCGCTGTGCGATTGCGGTGCATGGACGGGGCGAGTCCCAAACCAATCCCGGAGAACCCGAAGTGCGCCAAGTGCACATCACCTATATCAACGGCCCGGACATCGAGGCCCTGGCGCTCACCGAGGACGAGATCCTCGCCGCCGTCGAGGTCGCCCTGCGCGCGCAAGGCAATGGCGAGGTGGTCATCGAGCCGCGCGTGCACCTCGTGCCCGAAGATTCGGCCCACGGCCACTTCAACGTGCTGCGCGGGGTGGTGAAGCCCCTCAACCTCGCGGGCGTCAAGGTGGTGGGCGATTTCGTCAACAACTACAAGGAGGACCTGCCCTCCGAGCTGTGCATCCTGAACCTGATGGACCCGTCGAACGGTGCGCCGGTGGCCATCATGGACGCGAGCGCCATCACCGACATCCGCACCGGCGCGGTCACGGCGCTCGGCGCCAAGCACCTCGCCCGCAAAGGGAGCAAGGTGCTCGGCCACATCGGCGCCCGCGGCACGTCGTACTGGAACGTGCGCCTGATGGACCACCTGTTCGACTTCGACGAAATCCGCGTGCACTCCAAGCGCAAGGAGAGCCAGGACGCCTTTGCCGCGCGCCTGTCCGCCGACCTGGGCAAGAAAGTCGTCGCCGTGGACTCGTGGGAAGCGTGCGTGCGCGGCGCCGACATCGTGGTCGAGGCCTCGCGGCTGCCCAAGCCCGAGCCGCTGCTGAAGACCGACTGGATCAAGAAGGGCGCGCTCGTCATGCCGTACGGCACCATGAGCGCGGTGGAGCTCTCGCTTCCCGACATCATGCAGAAGATGCTGGTCGACGACTGGGGCCAGTGCAGGAAGGGCCTGCCCTTCGGCGCGCTGCGCGAGATCGTCGATACGGGCAGGCTGAGCGAGGCCAACCTGCATGCCGAACTCGGCCAGGTGGTTGCCGGCAGGAAGCCCGGCCGCGAGACGGACGACGAGACCATCCTGTTCTGGCACCGCGGGCTGTCGATCACCGACGTGTCGCTGGGCCACGCCATCCTCGAAAAAGCCAGGCGCCTGGGCATCGGCCAGACGCTGCGTTTCCACTGAAAGGCCAACCATGTCCAAGACCGCAATATCCGTCCGCATGCTTACCCGCGCCCAGGTCGAGGCCCTGAGCCCCGGACCCGACGACCTGATCGACGTGGTGGCCTCTGGGCTGGCCGCCCATGGCAGGAAGCAAGTCGTGATGCCGCCCAAGGGACACCTGCACCTTGACCACGTGATGAACGGCCACTTCAACATCCTGTCGGCGTGGGTGGGGCCGGCGAAGCGCGCCGGGATCAAGGTGATCGGCGACTACGTGGACAACTGGAAGCGGGGCCTGCCCTCCGAGGTCGGCATGCTGACGCTCTACGACCCGGAGATCGGCGTGCCGGTGTGCATCATGGATGCCACCAGCCTGACCTGGCAGCGCACAGGAGCCGTCACCTGCGCGGGAGCAATGCACCTGGCGCCGAAGGATGCGACGGTGGTCGCGCATATAGGCGCGCGCGGAACGGCATTCTCGAACATCCAGCTGCTCGCGCGTAAGTTCAAGCTGCGGGAGATCCGCATCAACAGCGCGCGGCCGGAGTCGCGGGAGCGCCTGGCGGCACGCGTCGAACAGGAGCTCGGCATCCGCGCGAAGACCTTTGCAAGCGCCGCGGAAGCGATCGACGGCGCGGACATCGTCATCGAGGCCACGCGCCTCGAGAAACCCGAGGTGCTGATCCCGAACTACGCGGTAAAGCCGGGCGCGCTCGTCGTGACCTACGGCTGGATGATGGCGCTGGACCCGGC
>JAFEDL010000084.1:0-11288 GCA_018241645.1 Pseudomonadota bacterium | reverse complement strand
AAGAACCTCCACGCCGAGATCGGCCAGATCGTCGCCGGGGTAAAGCCCGGGCGCGAGGCGGGGGACGGCACCATCGTGTTCTGGCACCGCGGCTTCGCGGTCAGCGACGTGGTGCTCGGAAACTGGATTTACGAACGGGCCGAACGCGAGAACGTCGGCACGCTGTTCCCCCTGCTGGAGGCGGGGGAGGAGTAGGGGGCCTCAGGCTTTTTTCGGCCCGACGTCCTCGCCCCAGCGCTTGACCATGCCCGTGTCGAGGCCGAACAGGTCCAGCGCGCGGCCGACAGAGTGGTTGACGATGTCGTCGATGGTCTTCGGCTTGGTGTAGAAGGCCGGCACGGGCGGCATCACGATCGCGCCCATCTCGGTGACCGCGACCATGCTGCGCAGGTGCCCGAGGTGGTTGGGGGTCTCGCGCACCATGAGCACCAGGCGGCGGCGCTCCTTCAGCACCACGTCGGCCGAGCGGGACAGCAGGCTCCCGGTCACGCCGCTCGCAATCTCCGACAGGCTGCGGATGGAGCAGGGCGCCACGAGCATCCCAAGCGTCTTGAAGGAACCGGAAGAGATCGCGGCGCCGATGTCCTCGTTGCGGTAGACCACGTCGGCGAGGGCCTCGATGTCCTTCACTTTCCAGGCGGTCTCGTAGGCGAGCGTGACCTGCGCCGAGCGGGTCATGACCAGATGCGTCTCCACTTCGAGCTTCCGGAGCAGCTCCAGCGCGCGCACGGCGTACACCGTGCCCGACGCGCCGGTGACGCCGATGATGAGGCGCGGCCTGGCCTTGCCCTTCATCCCCGGGCCCTCGCGATGAGCGCCTTCGCGCGGGCGATCGCATCTGCGGGCAGCGTGTGGCGCTGCGAGAAGTCCGGCCGCGGCTTGGTCGCGTCGATGATCATCTTCGCCGTCTTGCCGTTGTCGTTCGACGGATCGAGGATCGCGCCGAAGGCGTTGCGGATCACGTCGATGTCGTCGTCGGCCTGCATGCGCGTGGCCATGGCCCAGAACACGTCCTGGTCGTCGAACACGTCGACGTCGTCGTCCACCACGATCACGAGCTTCAGGCTGATGTCCTCGGCAAACGCGATCATGGCCGCGTTCTTCTGCTGGCCGGGGACGGGGTTGCGCATGGCGATCACCGCATGGAAGCGGCAGGTGCCGGACTTCGGGTAGGACACCTTGGTGACGTTGGAAAAAGTGCCGCGCAGCGCCCGCAGCAGGCGCGCTTCCTGCGGCACGGCGAGCATGCTGCAGTGCTCGTCCGACATGCCGCCCACCACGTCCTGGTAGATCGCGCCCTTGCGGTGCGTGATTGCGGTGACCTCGATCACGTTCTCGGTGGAGCGCTCGGAGTGGTAGCCGGTGAACTCGGCGAACGGGCCCTCGGGCTCGCGCACGCCCGGCAGGATGTGGCCTTCGAGCACGATCTCGCCCTCGGCCGGCACTTCGATCGGCACCGTGACGCATTTGGAAATGTCGAGCGCGCGGCCGGCGAGGCCGCCCGCCACCGAGTATTCGTCGATGCTCATCGAGCCCTTCCACAGTCCGGCGAAGGTCATCAGCGGGTGGCCGCCGATCACGATGGCGATCGGGATCTCCTTCTTCAGTTCCTCGGCGCGGCGCACGTAGTCCCACAGGTGGCGGCGGCTGTGGAGGCTCGTGCCCAGGCGCGTCCTGCCCTTCACCTGCATGCGGTGGTGGCTCGCGTTGCGCACGCCGGTCTCGGGATCCTTGGCGATGATGATGCCGTTGGTGATGTACCGGCCGCCGTCGCGCTCGAAGTGCTTCTTGATCGGGATGCGCGCGAGGTCCACATCCGCACCCCTGTAGACCACGTCCTGCACCGGGCCCTTGTCGTGCAGCACCGGCTCGAGCGAACGGTCGCCGCGCAGGGCCCATTCCTCGATCAGGCGGTCTTCCTCCACGCCGAGGGCCATCGCGTAGCGGCCGCGCGTGGCGAAGACGTTGGTGACGACCGGGAAGGCCGAGTCGGCCACATTCTCGAACCAGAGGACCGGTGCCTGCCAGGCGCGGCCGCGCTCGAGTTCCAGCGCCACGGCGGTGGCGTCGTAGTCGAGGGCGATGCGCTCCTTGAAGCGCAGGATGTCCTTCGGGTTGCCGCGTTCGACCTGGGCAAGGAATGCGCGCAGGTTGAGCGATTCAGGGGATGCGGGCATTGCTGGCCTCTTGCGTAGGGGGAGCCGAAGTCTAGCAAGCAGGCGCCTGACGCACTAGACAGGTTGCCGCTTTGTTTCGAATCCGGTTCCGCACTATATTGCGGCATGCCGGGGCTACACCGGCCTGAAAAGATCAACGAATCGACCCTCGGAGGAGGACCCGGATGGAGACGCTCAAAAGCGGTTCGGACGCGCTGTTCGTGCTGCTCGGTGCAATCATGGTGCTCGCGATGCACGCGGGCTTCGCATTTCTCGAGCTGGGCACGGTTCGCTCCAAGAACCAGGTGAATGCGCTGGTCAAGATCCTGACCGACTTTTCCGCTTCCACGGTCGCCTACTTCTGCGTGGGATACGGCATCGCGTACGGCGCAAGTTTCTTCGTCGGCGCCGAGGAGCTCGCCCAGCGGAACGGGTACGAGCTGGTGAAGTTCTTCTTCCTGCTCACGTTCGCCGCGGCGATCCCGGCGATCGTGTCCGGCGGCATCGCCGAGCGGGCCAGGTTCCACCCGCAGCTCGCAGCATCGATGCTGCTCGTGGCTTTCGTCTACCCGTTCTTCGAGGGGATCGCCTGGAACCAGCATTTCGGCTTCCAGGCCTGGCTGAAGGGCGCGTTCGGCGCGGAATTCCACGACTTCGCGGGATCGGTGGTCGTGCACGCGGTGGGCGGCTGGATCGGCCTGGTGGCGGTGGTGCTGCTCGGCGCGCGTCACGGGCGCTACTCGAAGGACGGGCGGATCTCTGCCCATCCGCCTTCGTCGATCCCGTTCCTCGCGCTGGGCGCATGGATCCTGTCGGTCGGCTGGTTCGGGTTCAACGTGATGTCGGCGCAGGAGATCGGCAAGCTGTCGGGGCTGGTGGCGGTGAATTCCCTGATGGCCATGGTCGGCGGGACGCTTGCCGCGCTCGTCGTCGGCAAGAACGACCCGGGATTCGTGCACAACGGGCCGCTGGCGGGCCTGGTGGCGGTCTGCGCGGGCTCCGACGTGATGCATCCGGCCGGCTCCTTCGTGGTCGGGGCCGTCGCGGGCGCGATGTTCGTCTACATGTTCACGCTCACGCAGAACCGGTGGAAGATCGACGACGTCCTCGGCGTCTGGCCGCTGCACGGCCTGTGCGGCGCCTGGGGCGGCATTGCCTGCGGCATCTTCGGCAGCAAGGCCCTGGGCGGCATGGGCGGGGTGGCGTTCATGCCGCAGCTGCTCGGCACGCTGCTGGGGATCGCGGTGGCGGTGGCCGGGGCCCTGATCGTCTACGGCGGGTTGAAGGCGATCTTTGGCCTGCGGCTGGACGAGGAGGAGGAGTTCAACGGCGCCGACCTGTCGATCCACAAGATCTCGGCCCAGTCGGAGCGCGACTGAGTCTAGCGGGGTGGGGGCGTGATGTCTTCCGCGTGAAAGCCGAAGGCGCCGGCCTTGCGGTCCTCGAACCAGCGCTTGAGCGTGATGCCCACGGTGCGGAAGGCGATTTCCTTCCAGGGGATTTTCGCCTCCTCGAACAGGGCCACGTCCAGGCTTTCCTCGCCGGGTGAGAAGTTGAGGTCGACCAGCCGCGCGCGGTAGAAGACGTGCACCTGGTTCACGTGGGGCACCGAGAGCATCGAGAACGCGTCGCCGAGTTCGACATGCGCACCGGCTTCCTCCAGAGTCTCGCGCAGGGCGCCTTCGCCGGCGGTCTCGTCGTTTTCCATGAACCCGGCCGGCAGTGTCCAGTAGCCGTAGCGCGGCTCGATCGCGCGCCTGCACAGCAGCAGCCTGCCCTCCCATTCGGGAACGCACCCGACCACGATCTTGGGATTCTGGTAGTGGATCTCGCCGCAGGCGTCGCACAGGTAGCGCAGCTTGCTGTCGCCGGGCGGCTGGCGGTGCGCGAGGGGCGCGGCGCAGTTGGAGCAGAACTTGAGGATGGGGCTGGGCATGGGCCGATGATACCTGCCGGGGACGCTTTATCCACCTGTCCGGTTCCGTGCTGGGGGGGTGGTATCATTTGCGGCAACCAAAAGAGGAGGCATGGCATGCCCCCCGCAGCAGACGAAACGCCGGTCCCGAAACAGAGCTCCCCGACGCAGGTCGGCGAATGGTTCTGGCGTTTCCTGGCGGTCGTGATGCTCGTGATTGTCGGCTGGGTCGTGTGGATCGCGATCCAGATCAGTCCTCCCGACCTGATCCTGCCTGCGGCGTTCGAGGCGGCGGCGCAGGGCCGCGCGACGCGCAATTCCGGCGGCGCGATCGGGGGCGTGGCCCCGCAGCCGGTTGCGGCGGCGGTTGAAGCGCCCGCAGTCCCGGCCGCCCCGCCGCCACCGCCCGCCGAGCCCCCGGTGAACCTCGACAAGCTCAGGCTGGCCGAATCGATAGAGACGCCGATCTTCGAACGGCCCAGGCGCGCAGCCCGGCCCGCACCGGACGCAGCGCAGTGACGGATCCGGGCAGGATGGCTTCTGCGAAGGCGCAGGACGGGGAGGACCGCTACGAGGAGCTCCACTCGGCGTTCCGCTGGCAGGTGCCGGAACTGTTCAACATGGGCTGGGACTGCTGCGGGCAGTGGGCGCACGACCGGAACCGGTTTGCGCTCTACTGGGAAGACGAATCGGGCGCCACGGCGGCCTATACGTTTTGGGACATCCAGCAGCAGGCCAACAGGCTTTCCAACGCGCTGGCTGCGCTGGGTGTCAAACGCGGCGATCGCGTGGCGTTGGTGCTGCCGCAGCGGCCCGAAATGGCCATCGCCTACATCGCGATCTTCCAGATGGGGGCCATTGCGCTGCCGTTGTCGCACCTGTTCGGGCCGGACGCCCTCGAATACCGCATGCAGAACAGCGAGGCGAGCATCGCGATCGTCGACCCGGCGACGCTGCCGAACCTGTGGGTAGTAAAGGACAAGCTTCCGCTGCTGCGGCACGTCATAGGCGTGGCGGGCGCGCGCGAAGCCGGCGTGCACGAGTGGGAACCATTGCTGGCCCGCGCCAGCCGCAGCTACACCCACGCCGACACGGCGGCGGAAGATCCCGCGCTAATCATCTACACCAGCGGCACGACCGGCGCGCCCAAGGGAGCCCTTGAGCCGCACCGCTCGATCATCGGCAACATTCCCGGGTTCGTGCATTCGCACGATTTCTACCCGCAGCCGGGCGACATGTTCTGGACGCCGGCGGACTGGGCCTGGGCCGGGGGGCTGCTGGATGGCCTGCTGCCCGCCTGGCATTTCGGCACGCCGATCCTCGGTTACCGCGGGCGTTTCGACCCCGAGAAGGCCTACCACCTGCTCGAGAAGTACGGCGTGAGGAACACGTTCCTCTTCCCGACCGCGCTGAAGCTGATGATGAAGGCCGTGCCGGAGCCGAAGAAGCGTTACGAGCTCAACCTGCGCTCGGTCATGAGCGCAGGCGAGTCGGTGGGCGTGACCGTGATCGAGTGGGCGCGCGAGCACCTCGGCGTGACGATCAACGAGATGTTCGGCCAGACCGAGATCAACTACGTGGTGGGCAACTGCCGGGCGGCGTGGCCGGTGAAGCCCGGCTCGATCGGCCGGCCGTATCCGGGGCATCGCGTAGCGATCATCGACGAGGCGGGCAACGAGCGGCCGCGCGGCGAACTGGGCGAGATTGCCGTCCATCGCACCTGCAACGGGATGTCCGACGCGGTGTTCTTCCTCGAGTACTGGAAGAATCCGCAGGCCACCAAGGACAAGTTCATCGGCGACTGGGGCTGCACCGGCGACCAGGGCCGCATGGATGAGGACGGCTACATCTGGTACCAGGGGCGCTCGGACGACGTCATCAAGAGCTCGGGGTACCGCATCGGGCCGGCGGAAATCGAAAGCTGCCTGGTGAAGCACCCGGCGGTCATGAACGCCGCCGTCATCGGCAAGCCGGACGCGGCCAAGGGCGCGATCGTGAAGGCCTTCATCGTGCTCCAGCCCGGGGAAAGTCCTTCCGCCGCATTGGAGGACGAGATCCGCCTGCATGTGCGCGGGCGGCTGGCGCCGTACGAGTATCCCCGCGAGATCGAGTTCATCAAGGAACTGCCGATGACCACGACCGGCAAAGTGCAGAGGAAAGTCCTGCGCCAGCGGGAAGAGGAGCGCATGCAACAGGATCCAGGGCGTCCATGAACCGCTTCCGCAAGGTCGTCCTGTACGGCGCGGTCCTCAACCTGCTCGTGCTGTTCCTGTTCCCGCCCTATGACGTGATGGCGTTCGGCCGGGGCGCGCCGATGTTCGACGCGTTCCACCCGGTGTTCGCCGTGCCGCCCAACCGGATCCTCAACGGCGACGTGCTCTACCTCTTCAGCTTTGCCGTGCTGATCAACGCCGCGATGGGTTGGCTGCTGCTGGCCGGCCCGAAGGGACGGCCCGAAGAGCCGCGCGTGAACCCCCAGCTGCTGGTCATCGTGTTCGGCATGCTCAACCTGGGCATGGCGCTGCTGTTCCCGCCGATGGAGGCTTTCCCGTTCGCTCAGCGGATCACGGTCGGCACGTTCGACGGCTTCTACTTCGCGTTCGGGGACAAGGCTCGGCGCTCGCTCTTCGTGCCGCTGCTCTACATGGAAGTGCTCTACGTGCTGACCAACGCCTGCGCTTTCTGGCTCGCGATGAGCGTCGCCGCGCGTTCGGGGCCGAAGGAGTCCGGGCCGCTCACGATGCTCGCGCAGTCCGACGCATTGCGGGAACGTGCCGAGGAGAAACTTCTTGGTGCAGGCGAGCCCGTGCCGTCGGCTTCCAAGCGCGGGCCGGACCGCCGCAAGCACCACGACCCGGCCTACAAGGGGCCCGAGCGGCGCGCCCACGGCGACCGCAGGCACTTCAAATCTTGAAGATCTAGCCTGTAAAGTCCGCTCCTGTGGCCGGATTCCGGCCAATCGGCATTCCTGTTTTAGAAAATCCGGGTCAGAGTCGCTTTTCCCGGCTTAGGACTCCGGGTACGCTGCTGGTCATGGAGAACACGTGGTTCACGGCCGGCATGCTGGTGGCTTTCCGGAGAGAAGCTCACGCCAGGATCTACGCCGCAATTGCCGGGTACCGTCGTGTCGTCCGGGACGATTCCAATGACTTTGGTGCCTAAGGACGAAGCACTGCGCACCGAGGTGTGGGTCGGGAACGACATCGTGTTCGTCCAGCCTGGTCGGGACGTGAAGCTCAAGCTCTCAGCGCTCCAATTCCAGAAGCGTGGGATGGTGGAAGGCAAGGTCACGGAGGTCAGCGCGGATGCCACTTAGGCGATGAGTTCGAATACGCGCTCGCATGCGTTGACGGGGTGGGATCGCCCGATGGGGTCGTTGTCGTTTCGTGCGCCGATGGATCTGAAAGGGCAGGTGCTTCAAGGGGATGGTGCCAAGTACAAGCCCGCGCCGGGGATGCAGGTGGTGGTGGTGGAGGTCAATTTAAGGCGGTGGACGGTGCTGGAGTAGTTGCTGTCACCAGCGCAGAAGGTGGGACATGAGGCGGGGCGGGAGCGGTGATATTCATTCGAGGCGGGAAAAGGGAATGAAGATGAAGAAATCAATGCGACTGACGATAGTTCTTATCGCATCGCTTGTCTGCGTCGCCTGCGATGAAACGGCGAGCAAACAATCGGCTTCGCGGTGGACGCAGTTCGTTCAGGTCGACGGCCAGCCCGAACCTGTGCCGATTGAATGGGTGAGCACTCCGGAGGGCAAGCTTGCGCATTCCATCAAGATTCCCAACCCGCTACCCAAGGACAGCGGCTATCGCAAAGGCATGAAGAGCGAGGAATACTTTGCACACCTTTGCAAGACCGAGGCGGGGGAGTTTATCTACAAGACAGTCGACAACGTCGAGGGATTTTATTTCGCTCGGCCTCCTCTGCGGCCGACAGATGACGATCTGCAGGATCGATACAAGCTCGAAGCGCCAGAGATAGAACGGACGTTTCAACTTCGGATTGCTACGCCACAAGATCGTGCGCTGACCTTCGTCGATGGTTCTCCGAGATTCTACTCGTTTGTCGAAGAACCATCTTCTACCAAGGGAATCTCAAACTCATACGTCAGGAGTTCCGGCTACAGACAGGACATTTCTCCAATGAAGGTTGAGGATACTAACGAATTGAAGAGCCGATTCGGAATGGTCTGGCGCGGTGTCAAACGGCAAAACGATAGAGAACTGCTCATTGCCGGAAGCGAATGGATTGTGTTTGATCTTCAGACAAAGGAAGTGCTCGCGCTGCAACGAAATTTTTCGATAACCGGATTCACTCGAAATGTGCACGAGGGTATCTATTGGCTCAGCGCACCGGGCTGTCCAAACCTCCTTCAGGGTAATCTTTCGAAGAGATTCTACGAATTCTTGACCAAGTCCTTGCGACCTGCCTCCGGAGGAAAAGAATGACAATCGACATTACAGCCTGGTATGACGCCGTTTTGAAACAGATGGCCGCGGAAGCTTGTTTGGAAGGCGTTACACCCGCTACGCGTTCTGTCGATGTCATTAGAGAATCTTAGGGGTCAGAGTGAGCTAACCCGACTTTCTCGGCGCGATAGAAAAGCATGTGGTGGCAAGACGCTTCCAATCCACCAAGGGCGCGCTTAAAGCTTCAGGTTCAACTGTTCCCCGTCCAATCCAGTGCAGGTAGGCGGCGTGGTCGTCGTCCGACAGGAAGCAGGCCGAGTGGTTGTTGCCGCGTTGGATCAGGTGCAGCGGGAAACCGGCAAGGTCGGAGCGGGGGCGGCGGGGCATGCCGGGAATAACGCGCCGTCGCGGCGGCGTGTTGACAGTCGGGGTTGGGAAAGCGACTCTGACCCGGATTTCATGACTTTAATTCATAAGATCGGCTACAGGAGCCAGTCTCCGGGACATTTCGTACTGGTATCAGTACATTTACCTCATGAAACAATCCGGAAATTCGACTCTGACCCCGATTTTTCCTACTGCGGTGCGGTCACGATCCCGCGCCGGATGAGCGCCTCGACGGCGTCTTCCGCATAGCCCAGGCCCGCCAGCAGCTCGCGCACGTTCTCCGACACCGTCGGCGGGTCGTTGCGCTTGCCCAGCCGCTCTCCGTCCAACTCCAGCGGCAGGGTAGGCACCTTGATCGACTTGCCCGGCGCAACCCGCATTTCCACCAGCCCGCCTGAAGCATTCAGGTGGGGATCGTCGAACAGGTCCCAGGGCTTGTTGATCGGCGCGTAGGGCAGGCCGATGGACTCAAGCTTTTTCTCGAGGTCCGCGCGGGACCATGCCTTGAACACTTCGCCGACCTTCGGGATCAGCCAGCCGCGATTCTTCACGCGCTGGCCGTTGGTGCGGATGTCGGGGTTGGCGGCCAGTTCAGGCTGGTCGAACTCGCGGCAAAACACTTCCCACTGGGTATCCGTCACCACGCCGACAAACAGCCGGTCGTCACTGGTCTCGAAGATGTCGTACACGCCCCAGGCGGGTTTCTTCACCGACATGGGCGGCGGCGCCTCCCCGGTGATCGAGTACTGCGCCATGTGCTGGGAGACCAGGAAGGCGGTGTTCTCGAACAGCGCGCTCTTCACGAGCTTGCCGCGCCCGGTGGTCTCGCGCTCGCGCAGCGCCGCGAGGATCCCGATGGCGGCGAACATGCCGCCCATGATGTCGTTGACCGAAGACCCCACGCGCAGCGGCCGGTCGGGCAGTCCGGTCATGTAGGCGAGGCCGCCCATCATCTGCACGACCTCGTCGAGCGCCGGCCGGTTCTCGTACGGCCCGTTGAGGAACCCCTTGAGCGTGCAGTAGACGAGGCGGGGATTGCGCCGGGAGAGGTCCGCATACCCGAGCCCCAGCTTGTCCAGTGCTCCGGGCCGGAAGTTCTCGGTGACCGCATCGGCGGCGTCGACGAGCTTCAGCACGATCTCCATCCCCTCGGGGCTCTTGAGGTCGAGCGCGATACTCTTCTTGTTGCGGTTGAAGATCGGGTAGAAGCCGGCCCCCGCGCCCTGCAGGCGCCGAGTGTTGTCGCCCTCCAGCGGCTCGACCTTGATGACTTCGGCGCCCAGGTCCGCGAGCACGAGCCCGCAGGTCGGGCCCATCACCATGTGGGCGAACTCGACTACCCGGATTCCCTTGAGCGGGGTTTGCGCCATCTAGACGACCGGGGCAACCGCAGGTTTCCCCGGTACCCCTTCCTGGGCCGCCCGGCGAAAGCCCTTGGGCAGTCCCGCCCCGGCGAAGTGGCCATACACAGGCTCTTCGGGGATGCCGTTCACTAAGATCTCCCGAGCGCGCAGCAGCGCGTCGAAGTCGATGCCGGTGCGCAGGCCCATGCTCTCGAACATGAACGCGAGGTCCTCGGTCACCACGTTGCCGCTCGCGCCGGGGGCGAACGGGCAGCCGCCCAGCCCGCCCATGGACGAGTCGAAAGCGCGGGCGCCTTCTTCGTAGGCGGCCAGAGCGTTGGCGAGGCCGAGGCCGCGCGTGTTGTGCAGGTGCACGCCGTCGAGCTTGGCGCCGACCGCATCCTTGACCTTGCGGTACAGGCGCTTCATTTGCGCCGGGTTCGCGTAGCCGACCGTGTCGGCCAGCGCGACGCTGTCCACCCCGGCGTCGGCCAGCAGCTTCGCAATGCGCACGACCTCGTCCTCGGGGACTTCCCCCTGCAGGGTGCAGCCGAATGCGGTCGCCACCGCGCCTTCGATTTCCGGGCGCTGGCCGGCGGGAAGCGTCAGGCGCAATTCGCACGCCTGCCGCACCTGCGCAACCATTTCGTCGGGGGTCATGCGCACGTTGGAAACGCTGTGCTGGTGGCTTGCCGACACCGGGAACGTGATCTTGTGGGCCCCCGACTCCAGGGCGCGCTGAAAGCCCTTGAAGTTGGGGGCGAGCGCGACGACCTTGAGGCCGGCGATGGTCTTCGCATGGGCAACGACCTCCCCGGTGTCGGCCATGGCCGGGATCACTTTCGCGGGCACGAACGAGCCCACTTCGATTTCCCTCAGGCCCGCGGCGGCCAGGGCGCTGATCCACGCCTTCTTGGCTTCGGTGGGCATCAGGTGATGGGCGTTCTGCAGGCCGTCGCGCGGGCCGACTTCGCAGATGAAAACGTCGAGCTGGGACATGGGGGACTCCTTCGGGGAATGGCGGATTTTAGCGCGCAGGAGCGTCGAGGGCTGGGGCAAGCTGCCGCTCGTAGCGCCC
>JAFEDL010000083.1:8827-11558 GCA_018241645.1 Pseudomonadota bacterium | reverse complement strand
CACGTTCAGCTTCAACATGGTGGCGCCGGGCACGGTAGGGACGTACAACTCCCAGTGGCGGATGGTCCAGGACAACGTCGAGTGGTTCGGCGACACCACGCCGAACATCGCGGTGAAGGACGGAGTGAACGCCGCGCTGTTCGTCTCCCAAACCGTGCCCGCCACGATGACGCCCGGCCAGACCTACGCCGTCAGCGTCACGATGCAGAACACGGGTAACACCACCTGGACGGCCGGGTCGCTCTACAACCTCGGCTCCCAGAACGCACAAGACAACACGACCTGGGGCCTGTTCCGCGTGCCGCTGCCGAACTCGGTGGCACCGGGGGCGAGCGTCACCTTCAACTTCAACATGGTGGCGCCAAGCATGGTAGGAACGTACAACTCCCAATGGCGCATGGTGCAGGACAACGTCGAATGGTTCGGTGACTACACGCCCAACATCGCAGTGAAGGACGGCGTGAACAGCGCGCTGTTCGTCTCCCAGACCGTGCCTGCCACGATGACGCCCGGCCAGACCTACGCCGTGAGCGTCACGATGCAGAACACGGGCAACACCACCTGGACGGCCGGCACGCAGTACCGCCTCGGCTCCCAGAACGCACAGGACAACACCACCTGGGGTCCGCTGCGGGTGGAACTGCCGAACTCGGTTGCGCCGGGATCGAACGTGACCTTCAACTTCAACGTCACCGCGCCCGCCACCCCGAACACCTACAATTTCCAGTGGCGCATGGTGCAGGACGCCGTGGAATGGTTCGGCGACTACTCCGCCAACGTCGCGGTGAAGGACGGCGTAAATGCGGCGCTGTTCGTCTCCCAATCCGTGCCCGCCACGTTTACTCCCGGCCAGACCAAGACCGTCAGCGTGACGTTCCAGAACACGGGCACGACGACGTGGACGGACGCCACGCAATACCATCTGGGTACCCAGAATCCCCAGGACAACTCCACGTGGGGCTTGCAGAGGGTGTCGCTGCCCGGGCCGATCGCGCCCGGGGCGAGCGTGACCTTCAGCTTCAGCGTGACGGCGCCGGCCACGGTGGGCACTTACAACTTCCAGTGGCGGATGGTGCAGGACTACGTGGAGTGGTTCGGCGATTTTAGTGCCAACGCGGCGGTGGGCGTGCAGGGCGTTGCGGCCGCGAAGGTGTATTACATTCACCCCGACCACTTGAACACGCCGCGCCTAGTGGCGGACGAGGCGCAGAAGGCGGTGTGGAAATGGGACCAGCAGGAGCCGTTCGGCAACAGCGTACCGGATGAAGATCCGGATCAGGACAGCACGAGCTTCACGCTGAATCTGAGGTTCCCGGGGCAGTATTTCGATCGGGAGACGAATCTCAGCTATAACTACTTCAGGGACTACGACCCTTCAATCGGACGGTATGCGCAGAGCGATATTGTGGGTTTGGGGGGTGGGCTGAATACCTATGCGTACACCGGTGGAACGCCAGTTGCACAATACGATCAATTCGGCCTCAGTCCGGCACTTTTTACGGCACTTGCAGTGGGCGGAGTATCGCTCTATGTTGGCTATAAGGCCGCGGGGCCGTTCATTGACAAGGCACTATCTTGGACGGATTTGCTAAACTCACGGACAGACTCCAATCAAATAAAGAATCTGTTGGACTCTGCCTCAATAGGCTGCCTACAGTACAAAGATGAGGCCGCGTGCGGTCGAATGTATGCGCTCCAAGAGCAGTACATAAAGTGTACGGTCGGTGATAGGGTCAATGCTGGGGCGAACGTGACAAATACGCCGTCGGGCGGGTTGCCGGGGAAGGCCGCCGGCGCGGGGCTTGAAATTCTAAAAAAGGCAAAACCATGATTTCTATCCCGATCAATAGGCCAACGTTATGAGCGAGCGTACTGGTTGGTTAGCACTGGTTTGTCTGCAATTGGTCGCTCTGGCTTTTCTCTCTATTGTGTTGATAGGCTCCTCAGTGCGTGTCGATATTCAAAACGGAGCAGCGGGCGCGTCCCCACTCCAAGGCGTGGCAATGCCATATGACGTGGAGCAGCAGCGACGAGTATTTGGCTATTGCACGGGGTTAGAGCGCATCGTGTCAGCGCAGGACGCCAAGCTGACTACAATCATTTCCGAGACTAGGAGTTTTATGTTGTACTCGGCAGCGTTGCTGATTGTGATGCTCGCTATCGAAGGAGCTATGATTGTCCAGTCGCGGAAAGGGCGCGGAGTTGGAAAGAGTAAAGCGGAGTAAAGCGGGTCAGTGACGTATTTCTCTAGTGAGCTCGGAAAGCCTATTTGAACTTCAGGAACGATCTTCAAAAGATGTCGAATCTGGATCGCGTGAAGTCACTGGGAAATAACAAATGTTTGGAGATTTTCTTAACTTTGTTGCCGAGCGAACGATTGGTAAGGTGATCGTTTTCATCATTCTGTTGATTCCGTTAATTGCTTTGCGAGGTATTCTCAAGAAGCGAGGAACACGGGAATCGTCGAAAGATCAATAAGAATATTCGGGTCAGTTTCGAATATTTCAACGGTGATCCGCGTCACTCACTCCAGCTCCATAATCCTTCAGATTCACTTTCCAAGACCGGCTCCAGCAGCCGTTCTCCTGCCAATTGATGTACCGGTACCAGTACATCTACGCCTCGCGGGCCGGGATGCCGAGCTTCTCGTAGACGGGCCGGATGGCGTTGCGGATGCCCGGCAGCTGCCGCCAGTAGAGCAGGGCGCCGGACAGCGCGAGTCCACCGCCGA
>JAFEDL010000083.1:0-8805 GCA_018241645.1 Pseudomonadota bacterium | reverse complement strand
CCGATCGGGCTCATGCCGAGGAAGGACATGATGTAGATCGCCGCGACGCGGGCGCGCAGCCGGTCCTCGACCAGGGATTGCAGCAGCGTGTTGGTCGATGCGGCGGTCAGCATGATGCCGGCGCCGATCACGTAGACCAGCGGGATCGCCAGCCAGACATTCCTGCAGAACGAGAATGCGATCAGCGCCACGCCTGCCACCGCCACGGCCGACGGCAGCAGAGTAAGCAGCCCGCGCACGGAGGGCCGCGTCGCGAGGTACACCATGGCGCTCACCGCGCCGAACCCGGCGGCGCTGAGCAGCAGGCCGAGCGTGTGGGAGTCGCCGTGGTAGACGGCCTTCGCGAAATAAGGCATCAGCGACTGGTACGGCTGCGTGGCGAGGCTCGTCGAGGCCAGCAGCAGCAGCGCGCAGCGGGTGGGCAGGAACCCGAACGCCCAGCGAAACCCGGCGGTGAACTGGGTCAGCCAGGCGTCGCCGCCGCGCTCCGGGATGCGCGCCTTCACGCAGATGGCGAAGAGGGCGCCCAGCACCGCGAGGTAGGAGACCGCGTTCAGGCCGAATCCCCAGGTCTCGCCCAGCGCCGAGATCACGATCCCGCCGATCATCGGGCCCACGAACCGCGCGCCGTTCATGATCGTGGACTGCATCGCGATCGCGTTGGGCAGGTCGTCCTTGCCCTCGACCATCTCGATCAGGAAAGACTGGCGGCTCGGGCCGTCGAACGAGTTGGACAGGCCGAGCACGAAGTTGCCGGCGATCAAGTGCCAGGCCTCGATGTGGCCCGAAGCCACCAGCACGAACATGGTGGTGGATTGCAGCAGCGCCACGGTCTGGGTGCAGAACAGCACGCGGCGCTTGGGCAGCTGGTCGATCCAGACCGCCGCCACCGGGGAGAGCAGGAGGAAGGGGATCTGCAGCGCGAACGTCGCGAGGCCCAGCAGGAACGCGGAATTGGAGAGCTTGTAGACCAGCCAGCTGGTCGCGATCAGCTGCAGCCACGTGCCGATCTGCGACACGCCCTGCCCGAACATGAACAGGCGGAAGCTCCGGTGGCGGAACGCGCGCAGCGCGTGGATCATCTCGCCGCGAGCTTGCCCAACCGCGGCCGGAGCTTGTCCAGCGTGGCTTCGAACCCGGCGAGCCGCGCCTTCTCCTGCTCGACGACATTGGCCGGCGCGCGCTCGACGAAGGAGGCGTTGGCCAGCTTGGCGCGCGCCTTGACCAGTTCGCCCTCGATGCGCGCAATCTCCTTGCCGATGCGCTCGCGCTCCGCGGTGAGGTCGATCTCGACGTGCAGCATCAGGCGGAACTCGCCGACGATGGCCACCGGCGCGTCCGCCTGGGGCAGTTCCGCCACGGACTCGAACTCGGACACCTTGGCGAGCGACTGCAGGTAGGGCGCGAGGCGCGCCACCGCCGCCTTGTCGCCGGCCACGAACAACGGCACGCGCTTGGCGGGAGACACGCCCATTTCGCCGCGCAGGTTGCGCACGGCGTCGACGAGGCTTTTCAGCAGCGCCATCTCGCGCTCGGCTTCGGCATCGATTTTCGCCGGCTCGGACTGGGGGTAGCGGGCGAGCGACACCGACTCGGTGTTCTTCCTGCCGGCCAGCGGCGCCACCGTCTGCCATAGCTCCTCGGTGATGAACGGAATCACCGGATGGGCGAGCCGCAGCACGGCTTCGAGCACGCGCAGCAGCGTCCTGCGCGTGCCGCGCTGCTGTCCGGGCGTGCCGTTCTGCAGCTGGACCTTGGCCAGTTCCAGGTACCAGTCGCAATACTCGTCCCAGACGAAGCGGTAGATGGCGCCGGCCAGGTTGTCGAAGCGGTATTCCTCGAAGCCCTTGGCCACCTCGGCCTCGGCGCGTTGCAACTGGCTCACGATCCAGCGGTCGGCGAACGAGAGCTCGACTGCTGCCGCATCATCCGCCCCGCAGTCCTGCCCTTCGGTGTTCATCAGCACGAAGCGCGTCGCGTTCCAGAGCTTGTTGCAGAAGTTGCGGTAGCCCTCGCAGCGGTTGAGGTCGAAGTTGAGCGTGCGCGCAAAACTCGCCAGCGACGCGAACGTGAAGCGCAGCGCGTCGGCGCCGAACGAGGGGATCCCGTCCGGGTAGTTCTTCTTCACGTACTTCTCGATCTTCTGCTTGTGGTCGGCGCGCATCAGCCCCACGGTCGACTTGGCGAGCAGGTCCTCGAGCGAGATTCCGTCGATGAGGTCCAGCGGATCCAGCGTGTTGCCCTTGGACTTGGACATCTTCTGGCCGTCGGCGTCGCGCACCAGCGCGTTGATGTAGACGTGGCGGAACGGCACCTTGCCGGTGAAGTGCAGCGTCATCATGATCATCCGGGCGACCCAGAAGAAGATGATGTCGAAGCCCGTGACCAGCACCGAGGAGGGCAGGAAGGTCTCGAGGTCCCGCGTCTTCTCCGGCCAGCCGAGCGAGGAGAACGGCACCAGCGCCGAGGAGAACCAGGTGTCGAGCACGTCGTCGTCCCGGCGCAGGGTGCCGGTGCGGCCCTTGGCCGCGGCCTGCCGCTTGGCCTCGGCTTCGCTGCGCGCAACGTAGATGTTGCCCGCGTCGTCGTACCAGGCCGGGATCTGGTGGCCCCACCACAGCTGGCGCGAGATGCACCAGTCCTGGATGTTCTCCAGCCAGTGGTTGTAGGTGCTGGCCCAGTGGTCGGGGTAGAACTTCACGTCGCCCTTCGCCACCGCCTCGAGGCCGGATTTCGCCAGGCCTTCGGTCTTCACAAACCACTGGTCGGTGAGCATGGGCTCGACCACCACGCCGGTGCGGCCGGACTTGGGCACCATCATCTTGTGCGGCTCGGCCGCCATGAGGAAGCCGTCGCGCTCGAGCTGAGCCACGACCGCCTTGCGCGCAACGTAGCGGTCCATGCCGCGGAACGCCGCGGGCCCGTTCTCGTTGATCTTCGCGTCGAGCGTGAAGATGACGATCAGCGGCAGGTTGTGGCGGATCGCGGCGCCGTAGTCGTTGAAGTCGTGCGCGCCGGTGACCTTTACGCAGCCGGTGCCGAAATCGCGCTCGACGAAGTCGTCCGCGATGATCGGGATCGTGCGGTCGCACAGCGGCAGGATCACGTGCTTGCCGAGGAGGTGCCTGTAGCGCGGGTCTTCGGGGTGGACCGCCACCGCGCCGTCGGCGAGCATGGTTTCGGGCCGCGTGGTGGCGATGGTCATGCCGCGCAGCGTGACCGGGTTGCCGTCCTTGTCGGTGGACGGCTGCGGCCCGTCGACGAACGGGTAGACGATCTGCCACATCGTGCCCGTCGTCTCCTCGCTGTCGACTTCGAGGTCGGATACCGCGGTGCCCAGCACCGGATCCCAGTTCACGAGCCGCTTGCCGCGGTAGATCAGGCCTTCCTCGTACAGGCGCACGAACACTTCCACCACGGCGCGCGACATCTTAGCGTCCATCGTGAAGTAGCCGGCCTTCCCGCCGTCCGCATCGGCATAGTCCCAGTTGGCCGAATCCCCGAGCCGGCGCATCTGGCGTGTGATGGTCGAGCCGGATTCCTGCTTCCACTCCCAGACCCGCTCTACGAATTTCTCGCGTCCGAGGTCGTGGCGGGTCTTGCCTTCGGCCTGCAGCTGGCGCTCCACGACGATCTGCGTGGCGATGCCCGCGTGGTCGGTGCCCACCACCCAGTTGGTGTTGTGCCCGCGCATGCGGTGGTAGCGGATCAGCGCATCCATCAGCGTCTGCTGGAATGCATGCCCCATGTGCAGCGTGCCGGTCACGTTCGGTGGCGGCAGCTGGATGCAGTACGCGGGCTGCCCGGCAGCGTCGCCGGCGGCGAAATAGCCCTTGGCCTCCCAATCGGCGTACCAGCGGCGCTCGATGGAATGGGGCTCGAAACTCTTGTCGAGGGACATTAAGGGCTTGTCACAGAAAGGAAATCGGGAAGGCGCGCATTATACCAACCGGCGCCGCGGGAGACTGGAAAGCGGGTCAGCCCCGGCGCGAACGCTCGGCCAGTTCCTGCCGGACCGCGGCGGCTACGGCGTCGCGCGCCATGTCGCGAATGCCGACGGACAGGTCGGCGCGCAGGCCGTCCGCCGCCTGGGCCACCAGGTCGGAAACGACGCGGCCCAGGTGCTGGTCGAGCGTACCCTCGAACGCCGCCAGCACTTTTTCGAGCACTGCGGTTTCGATCTGGGCGACCTGCGCGGGGGTGAGTGTGGCCGCCGGCTCGACGACCTCGGTCAGCACCGGAATGTCGTCTTCGCTATCGGGCGTGGCGGTGGCCGGCGCCGTGTCCGCGACGTATCCCGTGGCCGGCTCGGCGGGCGCCGGGTCGGGCTGCTGCTGGTGGCGCTTCAGGAGGGCATCCACCCGCTGCACCAGGGGATTGAATTCGCTCATGCTCAGGCGCCCCGCGTTGCGAGGTCGTGCGTGCCGATCGCGTAGCCGCGCTCCTTGTAGTACTTGAACCGGCTGCGGCCGCGGCCGCGGTCGGCGTCGTCCTGACCGACGATCTCCAGCAGCCGCGCATAGCGCTCGAAGAAAGGCGGGCATTCGTCGCCCAGGTTGAGCAGGACGTCGCACTCCGGCGGGTCGGAGGCCTGCGTCGTGATCAGCACCGGGGTTTGCGCGGCGAGCGGGTCGTGCGCGTGGCAATGCGGGATGAAGGACAACTGCTGCCAGGTCCACAGCATGGTGTCGATGCGGCGGGCCACCTCGGCCGCGGGCGTGAATATCAGCAGGCGCTTCTTCTGCGCGCAGGCCTTGCCCGCCAGGCGGCATGCCACTTCGAGCCGGTCCGGCGCGTTGAAATAGAAGTCGACCGTAGTCATGCGATCCCGGTCATTTCACGCCGGCATGGCGGAGCGCGAAGCGCGTCAGCAGGGGCACGGGGCGACCCGTGGAACCCTTTTCCCGCCCGCTCTTCCAGGCCGTGCCGGCGACGTCGAGGTGCGCCCAGCGCAGTTTCTTCGCAAACCGCGCGAGATAGCATGCGGCCGTGATGCTGCCGGCCGGGCGCCCGCCGATGTTCGCCATGTCGGCGAAATTGGAGCGCAGCTGCTCCTGGTAATCCTCCCACAGGGGCATCGCCCAGACGCGGTCCCATGCGTCATCGGACGCGGCGCTGATCTCGTTGCAGAGCTTCACGTCGTTGGAGAACAGGCCGCTGGCCACGTGCCCCAGCGCAATGACGCACGCCCCGGTGAGCGTGGCGACATCGATCACCACGTCGGGTTCGAAGCGCTCGGCGTAGGTCAGCGCGTCGCACAGGATCAGGCGCCCCTCCGCGTCGGTGTTGAGGATCTCCACCGTCTGGCCGGACATGGTGGTGACGATGTCGCCGGGACGGGTGGCGTTGCCGTCGGGCATGTTCTCGCAGGTCGGGATCAGCGCGATCGCGTTCAGCGGCGCGCGCATGCCGGCCAGGGCCCGCATCGTGCCCAGAACGCTGCCTGCGCCCGACATGTCGAACTTCATCTCGTCCATCTCGGCGCCGGGCTTGAGCGAGATCCCGCCGGTGTCGAACGTGATCCCCTTGCCGACGTAGACGATGGGCTTGTCCTTCTTCGGGCCGCCCATGTACTTGAGGACGATCAGCTTGGGGGGCTGGCGCGAGCCGCGCGTGACGGCCAGCAGGGCGCCCATGCCGAGCTTTTCCATGTCGCGCTGTTCCAGCACCTCGTACCCGAGCTTGAATTCGCGGGCAAGCTTCTTCGCCTCTTCGGCGAGGTAGGCCGGGGTGCAGATGTTGGGCGGGAGGTTGCCGAGCGTCTTGGCGAAGTCGATCCCGTCGGCCGTGGCTGAGGCCTCCCTGAGCGCGCGCTCGGCCTGCATCGTGGCGGGAGCGCCGATCACGGCCAGCGTCACGGCCGCGAGCGGCGGCACCGGCGGCTTCTTCTGGGTCTTCAGGCTGTCGAACCGGTAGAACGCATCGCGTATGCCGGTGACCGCGTGCCTCACGTTCCACGGCAGGGCGCGGCGCGCGACCTTGAGGTCGGCGAACGCGAGGGTGGCATCCCTGGCGCCCAGGTTCCGCAGCCCACTGGCGGCGGTGCGGATTGCTTCGCGGAACGCGGCCTCGCCGAATTCCTTCTGTTCGCCCAGGCCCACCAGCAGCACGCGCTCGGCCGCGATCCCGGGCACCGAGTGCAGCAGGAGCGTCGAACCGCTGCGGCCGCTCAGGTCCCCGTGGCGCAGCACGCCACCAATGTGGCCGCCGCTGGCCTTGTCGGCGATCTGCGCGCCGCGCGTGAGCGCCGCGCCCTGCCATACGCCGAGGACGAGGCAGCCGGTCTTTTTCTTCTCGGGACTGAGTGCTTTTATGCTAAATTCCATTGCAGATTCCCTCTACTGGTCAGCGCCAATCTTCGCACGATTTGCGCCGTCCCGGATACCCGGGCGCGGGCCGTGCGCGAATCACGGCCCCGCATCAAAGACAACGGCATCGCGCATCCCACCGACCCATGATCTTCCACCGCGCGCTGCTCCGGGAATTCACCAGCCTTGCCGGCGCGGTGTTCATGACGCTGTTCCTGATTTCGCTGACGGTGCGCCTCATCCGCCTGCTGGGACAGGCGGCCGGCGGCAAGCTCCCCTCCGATGCGGTGGTCGCGTTCCTCGGCTTCTTCTCCCTGAATGCGCTCCCGATCCTGCTGTCGCTCACGCTGTTCATCACGGTCCTGCTCACGCTGACCCGCAGCTACCGCGATTCCGAAATGGTCATCTGGTTCAACTCGGGGCTTTCGGTGGCGGCGTGGGTAAAGCCGGTGATGATGTTCTCCGCGCCGCTGATCGCCGTGATCGCGACGCTCTCGCTCTTCATCTCCCCGTGGGCCGTCCAGAAGAGCGAGGAATACCGCGTGCGCATCGACAGCCGCGACGAGGTGTCGCGCGTGAGCCCCGGGGTCTTCGGCGAGTCGACCGGCAAGGACCGCGTGTTCTTCGTCGAGTCGACCTCGGGCGACTCGACGACGGTGCAGAACGTGTTCGTCAATTCGGTGCAGCACCGCAAGACGGGGATCATGATGAGCAACCGCGGATTCGTGGAGGTGTCGCCGATCGGCGACCGGTTCCTGGTGCTGCTCAACGGCCGCCGCTACGAGGGCAATCCGGGCGAGGCGGAGTTCAAGGTGATGGAGTTCGAGCGGTACGCCACGCGGATCGAGGCGCGCGAAGGCGATGCGCCGCTGGTGACGCAGAAGAGCCTGTCGACGTTCGCGCTGCTCGAGTCGCCCACCAGCCCCAACCTGGGCGAGCTGGTCTGGCGCATCGGGGTCCCGGTTTCGGCGGTGATCCTCGCGCTGCTCGCCATTCCGATGAGCTTCGTCAACCCGCGCGCGGGTCGCTCGGTGAACCTGCTCTTCGCGCTGCTGACCTACATGGTGTACTCCAACATGCTGTCCCTCAGCCAGGCGCGCGTGGTGCAGGGCAAGCTCTCCTTCGGGGTCGGCATCTGGCTCGTCCACGGCGTCATGGTCGCGGTGTTGCTGGTCCTGTTCGCGCGCCGCACGGGCGCGCTGCGGCTGCGCAGGTGATGCCGTGGCAATGAAGATGATCGAGCGCTACCTGGCCAGGCAGGTGTACGCCTCGGTGGCGTTCGTGCTGGTGGGGTTCCTCGCGCTGTTCGCGTTCTTCGACCTCGTGAACGAACTGGGCGACCTCGGCGTCGGCACGTACAACCTGCGCGAGATCCTCACCTACGTTGCGCTGTCGGTCCCGGCGCACGCCTACGAGCTGTTCCCCGTCGTGGTGCTGATCGGCACGCTGTACGTGCTCGCCCACCTCGCCAGCAACTCCGAGTACACCGTGATGCGGGCAGCCGGCTTTTCGCCGCGCGAGGCCGGCTGGACCCTCGTCCGGATCGGACTGGCCTTCGTGGTGGCCACGTTCGTGCTCGGGGAGTGGGTCGCGCCCGTCGCCGAGGAGGCGGCGCAGTCGCTCAAGCTGCGCGCCAAGAGCTCGCTGATCGGCCAGGAGATGCAGTCCGGGCTCTGGTTCAAGGACGAGCGTTCGTTCATCAACGTGCGCGAGGCCCGCCAGGACAACGCGCTGAGCGGTGTGCGGGTCTACGAATTCGACGCAACCTACAAGCTCACCCTCGCGCGCTCGGCCGACCGTGGCGAATACCTCGGCGGCGGGGCGTGGCTGCTGCACGGCGTGGCGCAGACCAGGATCACGCCGGAGGGACCGCGCATGGAGAAGATGCCCCAGGTCGAGTGGCGCTCGGCGCTCACGCCCGACCTGCTCAACGTGCTGATCGTCGCGCCGGAGCGGATGTCGGCCTGGCGCCTGTACAAGTACACCCAGCACCTGGCGGGCAACCGGCAGAAGACCGAGCGCTACGAGATCGCGATGTGGAAGAAGCTCTTCTACCCGTTCGCGACCCTCGTGATGATGATCCTGGCCCTGCCCTTCGCCTACATGCACGCCCGTGCCGGCCTCGTGGGCGTAAAGGTGTTCCTCGGGATCATGCTCGGCATCGTGTTCCACATGCTGAACAGCCTGTTCTCGCACATCGGCCTGCTGCAGAACTGGACGCCGTTGACCTCGGCGGTCCTGCCGAGCGTGGCGTTCCTGGCGGCGGCCATGCTCATGATGTGGTGGGTGGAAAGGCGCTGAAGCAAAGGGGGGATGAAGCCCCCCCTTCAGATCCCCCCGGTACTTCGTTCAGCCCTCGGTTCAGTGTTCAGCCGGTTCCTTGACGAGCACCAGGCGGGTGCCGGCGAGGCGGTCGTGCAGGAACTGGCCTTCGCGGTCGAAGAGCGCCCAGCCCAAGCCTGCGCCCGAGACGGTGAGCGTCACAAACGCGATCCAC
>JAFEDL010000082.1:43070-51397 GCA_018241645.1 Pseudomonadota bacterium | reverse complement strand
TGAAACCGTCAGCGAAGGGCGCCGGGCGGCGATCGCCCGCTATGGCGCGGATGTGGTGCGGGTCAAAGGCAATTACGACGACGCAGTCCGCCACGCTGCGGCTACCGCGGCGCAGAACGGCTGGACCGTCGTGTCGGACACCTCGTATGAGGGGTATCGCGACATCCCGGTCGACGTGATGCACGGGTACGGCGTCATGGCCGCGGAGATCGCCGACCAGCTGCACGGCGAGCCGCCCACGCACGTGCTCGTGCAGGCCGGGGTGGGCGCGCTGGCGGGCGCGATCTGCGCGGACTTCTGGCTGCGCTGGGGCGCCCGGCGGCCGCGTTTTGTGGTCGTCGAGCCCGCAAGGGCGGACTGCATCTACCGGAGCATCGCGGCCGGCAAGCCGGTCGCCGTGCATGGCGAGCTCGACACGCTCATGGCGGGACTTGCCTGCGGCGAAGTGTCAGAACTCGGCTGGGCGATCCTCAAGGAAGGCGCGGACGCTGTGGTCGCCATCGAGGACGACTGGGCCGTCGCCGGCGTGCGCGCGTTCGCGCGCCCCGCCGCAGGCGACCCGCCCCTGGTATCCGGGGAAACCGGCGCCGCCGGGCTGGCCGCGCTGCTCGCCGTGAAGGACCATCCGGAACAGCGCGCGGCACTCGGGCTCGACCACACCGCGCGCGTGCTGCTGCTCGGCAGCGAAGGGGACACCGACCCCGGGATCTATGCGCAGATCGTCGGCAGGAGCGCGGAGGAGGTGCTGGCTTGAAGCCCGCCGATCTGCGCATCGATGCAGGCCGACTCCTGCGGCGCCTGGAGGCGCTTGCACAGGTCGGTGCCATCGAGGGCGGCGGATGCTGCCGGGTCGCGCTCAGCGACGAGGACAAGGCCGGCCGCGACCTGGTCTGCGGCTGGATGCGGGAACTCGGCCTCGCCGTTTCGGTCGACCCCGTGGGCAACATCTTCGGGTTGCGCGCGGGGACGGATGCGCAGGCCGCCCCCGTGATGACCGGTTCGCACATCGACACGGTGCGCACGGGCGGGCGGTACGACGGCAACCTCGGCGTGCTCGGCGGGCTCGAAGTGGTGGAGAGCCTGAACGACGCGGGCCTCGCAACGCGCCGGCCGCTCGTGGTCGCGGTGTTCACCGACGAGGAGGGCGCGCGCTTTCCGCCGGACATGCTCGGCTCGCTCGCCTATGTCGGGGGCATGCCGCTAGCGGAGGCGCTCGACGTGGTCTCGATCGACGGCCGGCGCTTCGGCGACGAACTGGCGCGGATCGGCTATGCCGGCAGCGCGCCGCTCGGGACCCACAAGCCGCACGCCTACATCGAGCTGCACGTCGAGCAGGGCCCGGTGCTGGACGCCGAAGGGATCACGATCGGCGCGGTCGAGGACCTGCAGGGCATCTCCTGGCAGGAGGTGAGCGTGACCGGCCAGTCGAACCATGCCGGCACCACGCCGATGCGGCTGCGCCACGATGCGGGCTACTGCGCCGCGGCGATCGGCACGTTCCTGCGCACCCTCGCGGGCGAGATGGGTGGCGGCCAGGTGTGCACGATGGGCGCGGTCACGCTGCACCCGAACCTGATCAACGTCGTGGCCGCGCGCGCGAAGGTCACGGCCGACCTGCGCAACACCGACGAGCTCCGGCTGCAGGAGGCGGAGCGGCGCCTCGCCGCGTTCCTCGCCGAACTGGCGCAGGCAGAAGGCGTGAAGATCGAAACCCGGCGCCTCGCGCGCTTCGAGCCGGTGCGCTTCGACGCCGGCCTGGCCGATGCCATCGAACGCCACGCCGCGCGCCTGGGATATACCCACCGCCGCATGACCTCCGGCGCCGGGCACGACGCGCAGATGCTCGCGCGCATCTGCCCCGCCGCCATGGTGTTCGTGCCCAGCGTCGGCGGCATCAGCCACAACCCCGCGGAGCACACCGAGCCGGCCGACCTCGCCGCCGGCGCGAACGTGCTGCTGCACACCCTGCTGGAGCTCGCATCATGACCCGCATCGTCACCGTCGGCGCCGCACAGCTCGGCCCGGTCGCCCGCACCGAAACGCGCCGCCAGGTGGTCGAGCGGCTGCTCGCGCTGATGCACGGCGCGAAGTCGCACGGCTGCGACCTGGTCGTGTTCCCGGAACTCGCCCTGACGACATTCTTCCCGCGCTGGTATTTCGAAGACCAGGCCGACATCGATGCGTGGTTCGAGCGGCAGATGCCCGGCCCGGAAACGCAGCCGCTGTTCGACGCGGCCAGGCGCCTGGGCATCGGCTTCTACCTTGGCTACGCCGAGCTCGCGGAGGAGGGCGGGCGCACGTGGCGCTTCAACACCTCGATCCTGGTCGACGCAGGCGGCGCGATCGTCGGCAAGTACCGCAAGGTGCACCTGCCCGGCCATGCCGAGCACGAGCCCTGGCGGCGATTCCAGCACCTCGAGAAGCGCTACTTCGAGACCGGCAACCTGGGCTTTCCCGTGTACCGCGCGTTCGGCGGCATCTTCGGCATGTGCATCTGCAACGACCGGCGCTGGCCGGAGACCTATCGCGTGATGGGGCTGCAGGGCGTCGAGATGGTGCTGCTCGGCTACAACACGCCGGTGCACAACCCGCCGGCGCCGGAGCACGATGCGCTGGGCAATTTCCACAACTCCCTGGTCATGCAGTCGGGCGCCTACCAGAACGGCACCTGGGTGGTGGGCGTGGCCAAGGCCGGCTGCGAGGAGGGCGTGGACCAGATCGGCAATTCGGTGATCGTCGCGCCCTCGGGCGAGGTCGTGGCCGCCTGCTCGACCCTGGGCGATGAACTGGCGCTGGCGCGCTGCGACCTGGACCTGACGCGCTCCTTCAAGACCACGGTGTTCGATTTCGCGAAGCACCGCGAGCCGCAGCATTACGGCCTGATCGTCGAGAGGAAGGGGGCCGTCCTCCCGCCCGGGGGGTGAGCCGCCTTCAGAGCCAGCCGGACTTCCTGAACCGGAACCAGAGGTAGAGGTCGACGACGAACATCAGGCCGAGCGCGAAGGGATAGCCCCACACCCACTTGAGTTCGGGCATGTGCTCGAAATTCATGCCGTACACCCCGGCCACCATCGTCGGCACCGCCACCAGCGCCGCGTAGGCCGCCAGGCGCTTGGTCGTCTCGTTTTCCGCCAGCGTGATGAGGGACAGGTTGACCGAGGTGGCGGTGATCACCATGTCGCGGATCGAGTCGCCGGTCTGGTTGAGCCTCACGAGGTGGTCGTAGACGTCGCGGAAGTACTCGCCCATGCCGGCGCAGATGTGGGGCACGCGGCCCCCGTAGAGCTTGCCCACCGACTCGAGCAGCGGCCCGGTGGCGTGCTTGAGGGTCATCAGCTTCTGCTTCAGCTGGTAGAGCGCCTCGATGTTCTCGCGCGCCGAGGTGCCCGCGAAGATGCGTTCCTCGATCCTCTCCAGCTCGACTTCGAGCGCGTCCAGCACGGGGAAGTAGCGGTCGACGACCGAGTCCATCAGCGCGTACAGAACATAGCCCGAGCCGTGCTTGAGCAATTCCGGCTCGCGCTCGCAGCGGGCGCGGACGTCCTTGAACCCGCGCTCGGTCCGGTTGCGGACCGTGAGCACGTAGTTCCTGCCCACGAACACGTCGATCTCGCCGATCGTGAGCTCTTCGGACCCGGTTTCGACGGTGTGCAGCACGGCGAAGAGGGAGTCCCCGTATTCCTCGATCTTCGGGCGCTGGTGGCCGTGGTGGGCATCCTCCACCGCCAGCGGGTGCAGGCCGAATTCCTCCTGCATGTCGTCGAGCTCGCCGGGCTGCGCATCCTTGAGCGCGACCCAGACGAAGCAGTCCGGCCGGCCGACGTAGGTGCTGATCTCCTCTTTCGGGATCTCACCCAGTCTCTTCCCGTCCTGGTAGGCGACGCAGTTGATCAGCATGGCAGCGCTCCCGAAGTCAGCGCCCGCATCTTAGCAGCGCCGCTGCCGCATTACTCAGCGGTTGCCGGGCGCCTCGGCCGCGTTGGGGCGGTCCGACACGATGTTCCCGTCGACCAGTTCGATGATGCGGTCGCAGCGCCGCGCCAGCCGCGGATCGTGGGTGACGATCAGGAAGGTGGTGCCGCTCGATTCGTTCACCTCGCGCAGCACGTCGAACACCCCGTCGGCCGACTTCGTGTCCAGGTTCCCGGTCGGCTCGTCCGCAAGGACCAGGGCCGGGTCCATGGCAAGCGCGCGGGCGACGGCCACGCGCTGCTGCTGGCCGCCCGACAGGTCGTTGGCCATGTGGTCGCGCCACGGGGTGAGGCCGACCTTGTCGAGCAGCATCCCGGCCCGCTTGCGCATTGCATCATCGGGGCGGCCGCGGGCGGCGAGGATCGGCATCATGACGTTCTCGACGGCGGTGAATGCCGGCAGCAGGTAGTGGTACTGGAACACGAAGCCGATGTTGCGCCCGCGCAGGCGGGTGAGTTCGGTGTCGCCCAGCACGCCGGCCTCCCGGCCGGTGACGAACAGGCGCCCGGCGGTAGGGCGGTCGAGCAGGCCGATCAGGTTCAGGAGCGTGCTCTTGCCGCCGCCGGACGGGCCGATCAGCGCGGCGAACTCCCCCGGCCGCAGGCTGAGGTCGATGCCGTGCAGCACTTCGAGCTCGGCCGGCGTGCCGATCCCGTAGGACTTGTACACGCCCTCCAGCCGCAGCGTCTGGGCGGCGTCCGGCCCGGGCGGCGGCGTGTCAGCCACGGATGGCCACCGCGGGATCGAGGCGGGCCGCGCGGCGCGCCGGGACCACAGCCGCGAGGATGCCGACCACCGTCGCGCCCGCGGCGGCGAGCGCGAACAGTTCCGGTTCGACTTCGATGATGAACAGCGGGGTGCCGTCGGCGTTCAGCGCCACGCCGCGCCATACGGCGAGGAAGCCCCAGCCGAGCGCGCAGCCGAACAGGGAGCCGATCAGGCCCATCACGCCGCCCTGGACCAGGAACACACGCAGCACCTGGGCGCGCGAAGTCCCCATGGCGCGCAGAATCCCGATCTCCTTGGATTTCTGCACCACCGAGACCACCAGCACGCTGGCGATGCCGAGGGCGGCCGTGAGCCCGACGAAGAACCGTATCAGCGTGTTCGACAGGCTCTGCGCCGCCATCGCGGTGAAGAACTGCGCGTTGGTCCGGATCCAGCTGTCGGCCTGCAGGCCGGTTTCCGACTGGATGGTCTGCGCAATCGTCTCGGCCTCGAAGGGATCATGGACCTTCACCTCCATGCTGGACACGCCGCCGGCGAGGTTGAGCAGGTTCTGCGCCACCCGCAGCCCGATGTAGACGTTGCGCTCGTTCACCGCCTTGTTGCCGAAGTCGAACAGGCCCACGACGTTGAGGGTTTCGGCGGCGCCCGAGGCCGTCGTCAGGCGCAGCTTGTCGCCCACGCCCGCGCCCAGGTCCTTGGACAGCTCGGTGCCGATGACGATGTCCGAGGCGCCGGCGGGCAGCCGGCCGGCGATGATCTTTTCCTCGAGCCCGATCACCCTCACGTACGACTCGGGCTCGATTCCGGTGACGGTCACGGCCTTGTTGGCGTCGCCGCGCAGCGCAAACCCGGGCCCCGAGACCACGGGCGTCACCGCGACCACCGACGGCAGCCTCGCGACCTGTTCGCGCACCTTCTGCCACTGGTCGATCGAACGCAGCTGCTGGGAGCGCGGCTGCACGTTCTCCGCCAGCAGGCCGGACGTGCCGCCGCGCTGCGGCCGCGCGACCTGTTCCGGCGGCACGATCACGATCGGCGCCATGTAGTTGAGCGTGCGGCGGATGATGTTCGATTGCAGGCCGGCGATCAGCGCCGACATGAACACGATCACGCCCACGCCCAGCGCAACGCCCGCGACGATCAGCGTGGTCTGCGCCGTGCCTTCGCGCATGAACCGGAATGCCGCGATCGCCTCGAACGGCAGGAAGCGGTTCATTTCGCCGCGGTTGCGGGCCGGGGCGCGGGGCGCACCCGCTGCCCGGCTGCGATGAGCGCGTTGGTCGCCGGGATCAGGATATCGCCCGGCGCAATTCCATCGGCCACTTCCACGCTGCCGTTGCCGCGCAGGCCGACCTTCACCGGGACGCGCTCGGCGCGGCCGCCGCGCACCGCGAGCACCCAGGGCCGGGCGGTGGTCGCGTCGCGCACCGCCTCCGTCGGCGCCACCACGGCCTGGCTGCGCCGCGCAACCTCGATATCCACAGACACCGTCATGTCCTGGCGCAGGTAGTCGGGCGGGTCGGGCACCCTCAGCCGGACCTCGACCGATCCGCGCAGCGCGTCGATGCCGGGGTTGATGTAGATGAGTTCGGCGGGAAAGCGCCGCCCCGGGAACGCGTCCGCCGAGCCGAGCGCCTTCTGGCCGAGGGCGAGCTGCGCGAGGTTGCGCTCGTCGATCTGCACGATGACTTGCGTGTCCCCGGCAGGTGCGAGGGTCAGGAGCTCCTTGCCGGGCTGCACCACGTCGCCGGCCTCGACGTTGCGCGCGATCAGCACGCCGTCGACGGGGGCGCGGATCGAAATGTCCGCGAGCCGGGCCTGCGTGACGCGCTGGCTGGCGCGCGCCTGCTCCAGCGCGGTGGTCGCCATAGCATAATCGCTGCCGCGGGCGCTGTTGGTTCCCACCTGCACGCGGGCCGCGCGGACCTGGCTTTCGGCCACTTCCAGGTTGCGCTGCGCATCGTCGAGCTGCGACAGGCCGACGAAGCCCTGGGCCTGCAGGCGCTTGGTGCGCTCGTACTGCCCGCGCACCTGGGTGAGCGTGGCCTGCGCCTGCAGCAGGGCCTGCTGCGCGGCCGGCAGGCCGACCTCGCGCAGCTGGCGGATTTTCGCATCCGCCTGCCCGACGCCGGCCTGCGCCTGCAGCAGCGCGGCGCGCACGTCCTTGTCGTCGAGCAGGATCAATTCGTCGCCTTTGCGCACGCTTTGGCCCTCGGTGACGGGGATGCGGACCACCCGCCCGGTCACCACTGCGCCGATGTGGACGCGGCGCGGGGTCATCACCCGGCCGCTCGCCACCACGGTCTGCACGAGGTCGGCACGCACCGCCTCGACGGTTTCCACGGGCGTGCCGAGGATCGCGTTGCGGCCCAGGTACCCCGCGATGCAGATTGCCGCGAGGACGAGTGCAACGCGCGCGATGCGCCGGCGTGTCGGGGTGGACGGGGGGGTGGCAGGACTCACGTCGTGATGCTACAGGCTGGGCCATGCGCGTGGTTGATGCATATCAACCCGTCGCCGGCCGCCGGCGGGGGAGGCGGGACCGGCTCGGCGGGCGCGCGGAGTAAAATGGCTCCCTTTTTCCCCCGGTCGATCCCATGCCGCATACCTCGCCCCAATTGTCCCGCCGCGCCCAGAGCCTCGGCACCGAGAACGCCTTCGTGGTGCTTGCCGAAGTCAACGAACTTGCGCGCAAAGGCAAGGACATCATTTCCTTCTGCATCGGCCAGCCGGACTTCCCCGCGCCGCTGCACGTGCAGGAGGCGGGTATCCGCGCGATCCGCGAAGGCAAGCACGGCTACACGCCTTCCGCAGGCATCGACCCGCTGCGCGAGGCCGCGGCAAAGTACATGGCGGGCATGCGCGGCGGCATCCCGATCCGGCCCGAGGACGTGGTGGTGGGCGCCGGCGCGAAGCCCTTCATCGCCTACGCGATCCTGTCGGTCACCGACTACGGCACCGGCGACGAGGTGATCTACCCGAACCCGGGCTTCCCGATCTACGAATCGCAGATCGTCGCCTGCGGGGCGAAGCCCGTCCCGGTCCACCTGAAGGAGTCGCGCAACTTCTCGTTCGACCCCGCCGAGCTGGAAAAGCTGATCACGCCGCGGACCAAGCTGCTGATCCTCAACTACCCGCACAACCCGACCGGCGGGCTGCTGTCGAAGGCCGAGCTGGAGCAGATCGCGGCGATCCTGAAGCGCCACCCGCAGGTCTGGGTCTACGCCGACGAGATCTATTCGCGCCTGACGTTCGACGGGACGTTCTTCTCGATCGCCCAGGTGCCGGGGATGTACGAACGCACGATCATCTCCGACGGCGCGTCCAAGACCTGGGCCATGACCGGCTGGCGGATCGGGTTCATCTCCAACCCGACGCTCGCGCCGGTGTTCACCCGCTGGGTGACCAACACTGACTCCTGCGCCTCGCAGATCTCGCAGTGGGCCGCGGTGGAGGCGATCAACGGCCCGCAGGACGCGGCCGAGATGATGAAGAAGAGCTTCCTCGAACGGCGCGACCTGATCGTCGGGCTGCTGAACAAGGTGCCCGGCGTCACCTGCAAGACGCCGCCCGGCGCGTTCTACGCCTGGCCGAACGTGACGGAGGCGTGCCGCATGATCGGCGCG
>JAFEDL010000082.1:0-43045 GCA_018241645.1 Pseudomonadota bacterium | reverse complement strand
GTGCTTGCCGACATCCATTTCGGCTCGCGGGTGCCGGGCGAAGGCCAGCACGTGCGGTTCTCCTACGCGGCCTCGAACGAGATGATCGAGAAGGGCGTCGCGCGCATGGCGGAGTTCGTAAAGAAGAACACGAAGTGAACCTGCCGTGACGCCCTGGAAGCCCAGCGCCACCGTCGCCGCGCTCGTCGAGCGCGACGGCAAATTCCTGCTCGTGGAGGAAATCGCGGACGGCCGGCGCGTGCTCAACCAGCCGGCCGGGCACCTCGACCCGGGCGAGTCGCTGGTCGCCGCGTGCGCGCGCGAGACCCTTGAGGAAACGGCGCACCTGTTCGAGCCGACCGCCCTGGTCGGAATCTACCGCTGGCACTACGCCCCGGCGGACAACACCTTCCTGCGCTTCGCCTTCGCCGGGGTGCTGAAGGGGTACGACACCGCGCGCAAGCTCGATGCCGAGATCGTGGCCACGCACTGGCTGTCGCGCGAGGAGCTGGCGGCGAAGGCGGACATGCACCGCTCGCCGCTCGTCATGCGCTGCATCGACGACTACCTGGCGGGCCGGCGCTTCCCGCTCGACGTGTTTTCGCGGGAGTTCGCCTGACCATGGGCGAGCGGATCGTCGTCGGCCTGTCGGGCGGGGTGGATTCCTCGGTGGCCGCGCTGCTGCTCAAGCGCCAGGGATACGACGTCGTGGGCCTGTTCATGAAGAACTGGGAGGACGACGACGACGACGAGTACTGCTCGACCCGCCAGGACCTGATCGACGCGGCCTCGGCCGCCGACGTGATCGGCATCGAGCTCGAGGCGGTGAATTTCGCCGCCGAGTACAAGGACCGCGTGTTCGCGAGCTTCCTGTCCGAGTATGCGGCGGGGCGCACGCCGAACCCGGACGTGCTGTGCAACGCCGAGATCAAGTTCAAGGCGTTCCTCGACCACGCCATGGACCTCGGCGCCACGCGCATCGCCACCGGGCACTACGCGCAGGTGCGCGAGACGGTGGTGGACCGCGCGGAGGGCGTGAGCAAGTTCGAGCTGCTGCGCGGCGCGGACCCGGCCAAGGACCAGAGCTACTTCCTGCACCGCCTGAACCAGGCGCAGCTGTCGCGCGTCCTGTTCCCGGTGGGGCACCTGAAGAAGACCGAGGTGCGGCGCATCGCCGAGGAGGCCTGCCTGCCGAACCATGCCAAGAAGGATTCCACCGGCATCTGCTTCATCGGGGAGCGCCCGTTCCGCGAATTTCTCAACCGCTACCTGCCGCGGGAGCCGGGGCCGATCAAGACGCCCGACGGCCGGCTGGTCGGGCAGCATATTGGACTCGCGTTCTACACGATCGGGCAGAGGAAGGGCATCGGCATCGGCGGCAGGCAGGGCGGCGACGGCGGGGCCTGGTACGTGGCCGCGAAGGACCTCGGCGAGAACACCCTGGTCGTGGTGCAGGGGCACGACGACCCGCTCCTGCTGCGGCGCCGGCTATCGGCGATGGACGCGAGCTGGGTGAGCGGGGAGCCGCCCGAGGAGGGGTCGGTGCACACGGCCAAGAGCCGCTACCGGCAGGCGGACTCCACCTGCCAGGTCACGCGGGTAGAAGACGGCGGGTTTTCGCTGGAGTTTTCCGAGCCGCACTGGGCCGTGACGCCCGGCCAGTCGGTGGTCGTCTACGACGGGCCGGTCTGCCTCGGCGGCGGGATCATCGCCTAGCCGCGCTCACCAGATGAGGCGCCCGTTGACGATCGCGCTCTTGGCGAACCGCGCCACGGGGACGATCGCAAGCATCGCGTAGCTGAGCTGGTTCGCGCGGAAGAACACGGCGCGCACTGCCTCGCGCGGGGCGGACCTGAGCAAGGGGGCGCCGACCAGCGTCTCCGACCAGGCGGAGAGGAAATAGCAGGGCACAAGCGCTATGAGCACGGCGACGTCGCCTTCGCCCGCCTGCGGTTCGGCGATCACGTCGAGAAAGCCGAGCAGCCACCCAGCCGCCAGCACGGCCAGGGTTGCGAGGAGTGTCGAGGCCAGGTTGGCGAGGCCCGAAACCGCGGCCGCGCGTCCCGCCGGGACCTTGAGGCCCGTGTGGAGCTCGCGGGCTTCGACTGCAATGACCGGGACGAGCAGCAGCCAGGAATACACCGCGAAATTGACGAACAGCAGGGTGCCGTCGTTCATCCGCGGGGTTCCTGTCTACGCCTTGGGAACCGTGTCCGCGAAGGTCTGGCGCTCCGAGAGCTTGTCGAAGTGCCGCGCGAGGTTCGGGTGGGCGCCGCGCCAGTCGATGGCCGGAAAGCGGAACGCAATCCATCCCAGCGTGCAACCGAACGCGATGTCGGCCAGCGTGAAGCCGTTGCCGTGGCACCAGGGCTTGTCGCCGAGCTCCTTCGCCATCTCCGCCAGGCCGCGCTCCAGCTTGCCGGTCTGGCGGTCGATCCATGCGGCGCTCTGCAGCTGCGGTTCCCTGGCACGCTCGTAGCGCACGAGGATGCCGGCGTCGACCACGCCGTCGGCCAGCGCCTCCCAGCGGCGCACCGCGATGCGGTTGCGGCTCTCCTCCGGGATCAGCCGGCCGATCGGCGAAACGGTGTCGAGGAATTCGCAGATCACGCGCGAGTCGTAGAGGGTCGAGCCGTCGTCGAGCACCAGCACCGGGATCTTGCCGAGCGGGTTGTACGCGGGTACCGGGGTGTCGGGGGCGATGACTTCCACCCGTTCGAAGGTGCACTCGACGCGCTTTTCCGCGAGGACGATGCGCACCTTGCGCGTAAAGGGACTCGGGACCGAGCCTAGGACTTTCATGAGGGATTTTTTCCGGGGGAATGTTGCAGCACGATTATAACATCGGGCCACTTCGGCCCGAGGTGTGCGGAAGCTATAATGCGGAGTCAAAAACACCTGCCGACCGACTCCATGCCGGGTTCACAAAATTTAACGCAACTGAACGCGCTTTCCCCCCTCGACGGGCGGTATGCGCGGTCGGTTGACCCGCTGCGCGCGCACCTGAGCGAAGCGGCGCTGATCCGTTACCGGGTGAGGATCGAGCTCGAATGGCTCAAGGCGCTGGCTGCCGAGCCGGCGATCGCCGAGCTGAAGCCCTTCAGCGCGAAGACCGTAGCCGCGCTGGACCGGCTCGTGGACCGGTTCTCGGAAAAGGACGCCGCGGCGATCAAGGCGATCGAGGCGACGACCAACCACGACGTCAAGGCCATCGAATACTGGCTGAAGGCGAGCCTGGCCGGCAACGAGGAAGTGGAGCGTTCCCTCGAGTTCATCCACTTCGCCTGCACCTCGGAGGACATCAACAACCTCTCATACGCGCTGATGCTGGCCGAGGCCCGCGCGAACGTGATGCTGCCCAGGCTCGACGAAATCATCGCCGTGCTGCGCGCGCTTGCGCACAAGCATGCGGTCCTCGCGATGCTGTCGCGCACCCATGGCCAGCCCGCCAGCCCGACCACGCTGGGCAAGGAAATGGCGAATTTCGTGCACCGCCTGCGCCGGTCGCGCGCGCGGATCGCCGGCGTTGCCGTGCTCGGAAAGATCAACGGCGCGGTGGGCAACTACAACGCCCACCTGGCCGCCTATCCCGGGTTCGGCTGGGAGGGGTTCTGCCGCCGCTTCGTCGAGGGGCTCGGGCTGGAGTTCAACCCCTATACCACCCAGATCGAGCCGCATGACGCCTTCGGCGAGCTGTTCGACGCCTGGGCCGGCGCGAACACGGTGCTCCTCGACCTGGACCGCGACCTGTGGGGCTACATTTCGCTGGGCTATTTCAAGCAGCGCCTGAAGGCGGGTGAGGTGGGCTCCTCCACCATGCCGCACAAGGTCAACCCGATCGATTTCGAGAATTCGGAAGGCAACATCGGCGTGGCCAACGCGCTGCTGCGCCACCTCGCCGACAAGCTCCCGGTCTCCCGCTGGCAGCGGGACCTGTCCGACTCCACGGCGCTCAGGAATATCGGCAACGCGCTGGGCCACACGCTGCTCGCCTATGTCGCCTGCCTGCGCGGCCTGGGCAAGCTCGAGGCGAACCCGGCGCGCCTCGCCGAGGACCTCGACGCGAACTGGGAAGTGCTCGCCGAACCGGTGCAGCAGGTGATGCGCCGGCACGGCGTCGCGGACGCCTACGAGAAACTCAAGGACCTGACCCGCGGCAAGGGCATCGACGCAAAGCGCATCGCGGCGTTCATCCGCACCCTGCCGATCCCGGCCGGGGCGAAGAAGCAGCTGCTCGCGCTGACGCCCGCCCTGTACACAGGCCTCGCCGCCGACCTCGCCCGGCGGATCTGACCCAACCGTTTTCGCAACGACGCGCCTTGCCGCGCGCCTCGGCCCATGCTTTACGCACTCACGATCTTCCTGTCCTCGTTCCTGCTGTTCCTTGTCCAGCCGCTGATCGCGCGGCTGATCCTGCCGTGGTTCGGCGGGACGGCCGCGGTCTGGACCACCTGCATGCTGTTCTTCCAGTGCATCCTGCTGGCCGGCTACGCGTATGCGCATGCCGCATCCGCGAAGCTCTCGCCCCGTGCGCAGGCGCTCCTGCACACGGCGCTGCTCGCGGCCGCGGCGGCCACCCTGCCGATCCTGCCCGACCCGTCCTGGAAGCCCGAGGGCGGGGGCGAGCCGATTTCGCGCATCCTGCTGCTGCTCACGGCCACGGTGGGCCTGCCCTACCTGCTGATTTCCTCGACCAGCCCCCTGGTGCAGGCCTGGTTCTCGCGCGCGCAGCCGGGAGCGAACCCGTATCGCCTGTTCGCCGTGTCCAACTTCGCATCGCTGCTCGCCCTGGTCGGGTATCCGCTGTTCGTGGAGCCGAACCTCACCAACGGCCAGCAGGTCTACGGGTGGTCGTGGATGTTCGCGGCGTTCGCGGTGCTGTGCGCGGCGCTCGCATGGATGGTGTCCAACGCCCAGCCGGGAGCCGTCGCGCGGACGGCCGAGGCTTCGGACGCGCCTGCTCCGGGAGGCAAGGACATTGCGTTGTGGCTCGCGCTGTCCGCGACCGGATCGGCCATCCTGCTGGCGGTCACGAACCACATCACCCAGAACATCGCCGCGATCCCGCTGCTCTGGCTCGCGCCGCTGACGCTGTACCTGCTGACCTTCATCCTGTGTTTCGAGGGGCAGGGCCTGTACCGGCCGAAGTTCTGGTGGCCCGTGGTGCTGGCTGCGATCGGCGCAATGGCCTGGCTGCTGGTCGACCCCGACCACCAGTTCGACCTCTACGTGCAGCTGGGCGTCTTCCTGACCGGGCTGTTCTTCGCGTGCATGTTCTGCCACGGCGAGCTCTACCGGCTGCGGCCCGCGAACAGCCACCTGACGGCCTTCTACCTGTGGGTCTCGGTGGGCGGCGCGCTGGGCGGGCTGTTTGTCGCGGTGGTCGCGCCGCTCGCCTTCAACGCCTACTACGAACTGGGCATCGGGCTGGTCGCATGCGCGCTGCTCGCCGCGGTCCTGTACCGGTCGCTGAACTACGTGGCGCTCGGTTTCAGCCTCGCCACGCTGGCCGGGGCCACCGCGGCCCTGTGCTACGACGGCTTCAAGTTCCAGGACTACGTGCGCCTGTCTGTGCGTGATTTCTACGGCGTGCTGCGCGTCAAGGAGTACGGCACCGAGGGCGCCGAGGACCACCTGCGGCGCCTGCTCCATGGCACCATCATGCACGGCGAGCAGTACCTGAACGGGCCTTCGCGCCGGGAGCCCACGACCTACTACCAGGTCACCTCGGGCATCGGCAAGGCGATCGCGGCCAAGCAGGCCGGCGGCCCCATCCGCGTGGGCGTGATCGGGCTGGGAACCGGCACCCTGGCCGCCTACGGCCGGCAGGGCGACGTCTACCGGTTCTACGACATCAGCCCCGCGGTGGTCAGGATCGCCAAGAGCGAATTCAGGTACCTCGGCGACAGCGAGGCGAAGATCGAGATCGCGCTGGGAGATGCGCGCTTGACGCTGGAGCGCGAGAAGCCCGAACAGTTCGACGTGCTGGCGGTGGACGCCTTCTCGAGCGACTCCATCCCCGTGCACCTCATCACCAGGGAGGCGCTCGCGGTGTATTTCCGGCACATGAAGCCGGACGGCATCGTCGCGTTCCACGTCTCCAACCGGTTCCTCAACCTCGGGCCGGTGGTGGGGCAGATCGCGAAGGTCTCCGGCGCTTACGCGGTGAACGTCTACGAGAAGGGCGAGGAGGACAGGACCCAGAGCGACTGGGTGCTGGTCTCGCGCGACCCGAAGGCGCTGGAGGACAAGCTGATCAAGGACGTGTCCGAGCCGGTGGAGGAAAAGCCGACCTGGCGGCTCTGGACGGACGACTACAACAACCTGGTGCAGATATTGAAGTAGCTACCTGAGGTTGGCCGCGGCGCCGGTTTTGAAGTTCACACTCTCATGATTTTGCGAAGTTAAGGTCCGCCCGACCGGGCGGACCAAGAACTTCGCAAAATCATGAGATATAAGAAAGCCAAACCCCGGATCGGACTCCGGGGAGGCAGGGCACCTGCCTAAACCACCGCCCCGTCGTTCTCTTCCCGCTTGTCCTTCTTCACCTTGGCGAACTGCGAGCGGTCCACCTTCAGCCACATGAGCAGCGGGCTCGCGACCAGCACCGAGGAATAGATGCCGAAGCAGATGCCGATGGTGAGCGCCAGCGCGAAGTAGTGCAGCGCCGGGCCGCCGAAGATCAGCATCGTTGTGACCATGATCTGCGTGCTGCCGTGGGTGATGATGGTCCGGGAGATGGTGCCGGTGATGGCGGCGTCGATCACGTCGGGCGTGGAGGCCTTGCGCATCTTGCGGAAGTTCTCGCGCACCCGGTCGAACACGACGACCGACTCGTTGACCGAGTAGCCGAGCACCGCCAGTACGGCGGCGAGCACCGGCAGCGAGAATTCCCACTGGAAGAGGGCGAAGAAGCCCAGGATGATCACCACGTCGTGCAGGTTGGCGATGATCGCCGAGAGGCCGAACTTCCACTCGAAGCGCAGCGCGAGGTAGAGCACGATGCCGATCGATACGACCAGCAGCGCGAGCGCGCCGTTCTCGGCCAGCTCCTTGCCGACCTGGGGGCCGACGAACTCGACGCGCCGCAGTTCGGCGTCCTTGTTGTCCGCCTGCAGCGTGCCCATGACCTTCTGCGAGAGGTCGGCGCTCGACTGGCCCTGCACGATGGGCATGCGGATCATGACGTCGCGCGAGGAGCCGAAATTCTGCACCGCGGTGTCCTTGAAGCCGGCCTTGTCCAGCGCGCCGCGGATGCGGTCCACGTCGGCGGTGTCCTTGTAGCTGATCTCCATGACCGTGCCGCCGGTGAACTCGACGGAGAAATGCAGCCCCTTGCTCGCGAGGAACACCACGGCGAGGATGAAGGTGATCAGCGAGACGATGTTGAACACCAGCGCATGCCGCATGAACGGGATGGTGCGGCGGATCTTGAAGAATTCCATGGTCGCTTACTTCCAGCCGGTGTCGCCGATGGACAGGTGCTGCACCCGCCGCCGGTGACCGTAGATCAGGTTGACGATCGCGCGCGACACCATCACGGACGAGAAGATCGAGGTGAGGATGCCCAGGCAGTGGACCACGGCAAACCCGCGGACCGCGCCGGAGCCGAAGATCAGCAGCGCGAGTCCCGCGATCAGGGTCGTGATGTTGGAGTCGAGGATGGTGCCGAACGCGCGCTCGTAGCCGGCGGTTATCGCCGCCTGCGGCGTGGCGCCGCCGCGCACTTCCTCGCGGATGCGCTCGTTGATCAGCACGTTCGAGTCGATCGCCATGCCCAGGGTCAGCGCGATCGCGGCGATGCCCGGCAATGTCAGCGTTGCCTGCAGCAGCGACAGCAGCGCGACCAGGAACATCAGGTTCACGCCCAGCGCGGCGGAGGAGATCAGGCCGAACAGCACGTAGTACGCGGACATGAACGCGACGATGGCGAGGAACCCCCACTTGGTGGAGCTGAAGCCCTTCTCGATGTTGTCCTTGCCCAGGCTCGGCCCGACGGTGCGCTCCTCGATGATCTCCATCGGCGCGGCCAGCGACCCGGCGCGCAGCAGCAGCGCGGTGTCGTTCGCCTCCACGGTGCTCATGCGGCCCGAGATCTGCACGCGGCCGCCGCCGATCTCGGAGCGGATCACGGGGGCGGTGACGACCTCGCCCTTGCCCTTCTCGATGAGCAGGATGGCCATGCGCTTGCCTATGCTTTCCCGCGTGACATCCCTGAAGATGCGCGCGCCGGTGCCGTCCAGCGTCAGGTGCACCGCGGGCTCCTGGGTCTGGTTGTCGAAGCCGGGCTGGGCGTCCGTCAGCCGGTCGCCGGTCAGCACCACCGCCTTCTTCACCAGCAGCGGCGCGCCGTTGCGCTCGACGTAGTACTCGTCCCCGAACGGCACCTCGCCCTTGGCGGCGGCGGCGAGCGTCTCGGGGTTCATCTTCTCCTCGTCCACCATGCGGATCTCGAGGCTGGCGGTGCGGCCGAGGATGTCCTTGGCCTTGGCGGTGTCCTGCACGCCGGGCAGCTGCACCACGATCCGGTCGGCGCCCTGCTGCTGGATCACGGGTTCCGCGACGCCCAGCTCGTTGATCCGGTTGTGCAGCGTGGTGATGTTCTGCTTGAGGGCGTAGTCCTGGGTGCGCTTCACCGCCTCCTGCTTCAGCGTGCCGACCAGGCGGAACTCCTCGCCGTCCTGCGACTCGGTGAGCACCAGGTCGGAGATGCTGTCGCCGATCAGGCGCTTGGCCTTCTCGCGCGTCTCGGCGTCGCGAAAGCGCACGCGCACGCTCTGGCCTTCGCGCGCGATGCCCGAGTGCCGGATGTTCTTCTCGCGCATCTGGCTGCGCGCGTCGCCGGCCAGGCTGTCCAGGCGCTTGGTCAGCGCGGCCTGCATGTCGACCTGCAGAAGGAAGTGCACCCCGCCGCGCAGGTCGAGGCCCAGGTACATGGGCAGGGCGTGGATCGCGGTGAGCCAGTTGGGCGACGAGGACAGCAGGTTCAGCGCGACCACGAAGGTCGGGTTGGCCGGGTCCGGGTTGAGCGCCTGGTTGACGAGGTCCTTGGCCTTCAGCTGGGTGTCTGTGTCGGCGAAGCGCACCCGGACGCTGTTCGCGTCGAGGAGCGCGGCCGTATAGGCGACGTTGGCCTTCTTCAGCGCCTCTTCTACGCGGGCGAGCGTCGAGGCCTCGACCTTGACGGTGGCCCTGCCGCTGGACACCTGCACGGCCGGCGACTCGCCGTAGAAGTTGGGCAGCGTGTAGAGGAACCCCAGCACCACGGCGAGCGCGATGAGGGCGTACTTCCAGGCGGGATATCGGTTCACGGTTCTTCTACCCCTTGGGTGCTACTGGAGCGTCTTGAGCGTGCCCTTGGGGAGCAGGGTCTGCACTGCGGCCTTCTGCACGCTGATTTCCGTGCCCGGGGCGATCTCGAGGGTGATGTAGGCCTCGCTGATCTTGCTGATCCGGCCGAGCATGCCGCCCGCCGTGATGACCTCGTCGCCCTTCTGCAGGGCCTCCACCATGGCCTTGGCTTCCTTGGCGCGCTTCATCTGCGGGCGGATCATCAGGAAATACAGGACCACGAACATCAGCACGATCGGCAGCAGGCCCATCAAACCGGCGTCGCCGCCCCCGGCGGGGCCCGCCTGGGCGTATGCGGAAGAAATCAGCACGGGAAACTCCTGGGATTCGGATTAAGCGTGAATTGGGCAAAAAGCGCGAAATTATAACAGCTTGCGTGGGTTTACCCGGTGTCGCCGGCCAGCCGGCGGCGCTCGGCCAGCATGCGCGCGGCGGCGGCGGGAAGCTGTTGGGCTTCGATTGCCGCGCGTAGTTCCCGCATCAGCACCTGGTAGTAATGGAGGTTGTGGATCGTCCCGAGGCGCGCGCCGAGGATCTCGTTGGCGCGCTGCAGGTGGTGCAGGTAGGCCCGGGTGAAATGGGCGCAGCAGTAGCACCCGCAGGTCGCGTCGAGCGGCCGGGTGTCCTCGCGGTACTGGGCGTTGCGGATCTTCACGTCGCCAAAGCGCGTGAAGAGCCACCCGTTCCTCGCGTTGCGGGTGGGCAGCACGCAATCGAACATGTCGATGCCGGCCAGCACGCCCTGGACCAGGTCCTCCGGCGTGCCCACGCCCATCAGGTAGCGGGGCTTTTCCGCCGGCAGGCGCGGCGCCGTGTGGGCGAGGATGCGCTGCATGTCGGCCTTGGGTTCCCCCACCGACAGGCCGCCGATCGCGTAGCCGTCGAAGCCGATCGATTCCAGCCCCGCGAGCGACTCGTCGCGCAGCGCCTCGAACATGCCGCCCTGGACGATGCCGAAGAGCGCGTTGGGATTGCCTTCGTGCGCGCGCCGCGAGCGCTCGGCCCAGCGCAGGCTGAGTCCCATCGAGTCCGCGGTCTCCTGTTCGGTCGCCGGGTGTCCCGTGCATTCGTCGAAGATCATCACGATGTCCGAGTCCAGCACGCGCTGGATGCGCATCGACTCCTCGGGCGTGAGCATCAGCTTGTCGCCGTTGATCGGCGAGGCGAACCGCACGCCTTCCTCGGAGATCTTGCGCATCGCCCCGAGGCTGAACACCTGGAAGCCGCCCGAATCGGTCAGGATCGGCGCGTCCCACCCCATGAACCGGTGCAGGCCGTCGTGCTTTTCGATCACGTCCAGCCCCGGGCGCAGCCACAGGTGGAAGGTGTTGCCGAGCACGATCTGCGCGCCGATCTCGCCCAGTTCCAGCGGCGACATGGCCTTCACCGTGCCGTAGGTCCCGACCGGCATGAACACGGGCGTGTCGACCGCGCCGTGCGCGAGTTCGAGCCGCCCGCGCCTGGCGGCGCCGTCCGTGGCGAGCAGGCTGAACTTCATCCGGACGCCTTCAGGGGGCTTTTTCGATCAGCATCGCGTCGCCGTACGAGAAGAACCGGTAGCGTTTGGCGATGGCGTGCGCATAGGCATTGCGGATGTTCGCGGTCCCGCCGAACGCGGAGACCAGCATGAGCAGCGTGGATTTCGGCAGGTGGAAGTTGGTCAGCAGCCGGTCCACCGTATTGAAGCGGTAGCCCGGCGTGATGAACAGGTCGGTCTCCCCGCCGACCGCCTTCAGCGTGCCGCTGCGCGACGCGCTTTCGAGCGCGCGCAGCGCAGTGGTGCCGACCGCGATCACCCGGCCGCCCACCTTGCGCGCGGCCGCGATCGCGTCCACCGTCGACTGGGGCACGTTGTAGCGCTCGCTGTGCATCTGGTGGTCCGCGACATTGTCCACCCGCACCGGCTGGAAGGTGCCCGGGCCCACGTGCAGGGTAACGCGCGCGATCTTCACGCCCCGGCCGGCGAGCGCATCCAGCATGGGCATGTCGAAGTGCAGGCCGGCGGTCGGCGCGGCGACGGCGCCCGGCCGTTCGGCGTACACGGTCTGGTAGCGCTCGACGTCCTGCGGACCCGGCGCGTGGGTGATGTAGGGCGGCAGCGGCACGGAGCCGTGGTATTCGAGGACCGCCTCGACGGGCTCGGAGAACCGGACGTGGTACAGGTCGCGCTCGCGCCCGAGGACGGTGGCGGTCACCGCGTCGCCGACGTTGATCGTCGCGCCGATCGCGGTCGGGTGGTTCGAGCGGATCAGCACGAAGGCCTCGTGCGTGCCGAGGGTCCGTTCCACGAACACCTCCAGCTTGCCGCCGGTGCTCTTGCGCGCGGCCAGCCGGGCCTTGATGACGCGCGTGTCGTTGATCACCAGCACGTCGTGGAAGCCGATGAGTCCCGGCAGGTCCGCGAAGACGAGGTCCTGGAGCTGCCCGCTCGCGCCGTCCAGGCGCAGCAGGCGGCTCGCGCGGCGTTGCGCGGCCGGGTGCTGTGCGATCAGCTCTTCGGGAAGCGCATAATCGAAATCGGCGACGCGCATGGGTGCGCATTATATAGATGAGATGCGCGCGCGCCCCGGCGCGCGGCCGCAAGGCAGGGCATGCATGCGATAATCCGCGCCGCCCGCACTGCCGGAATGGCGGAATTGGTAGACGCAGCGGACTCAAAATCCGCCGACTAATCATCGTAAGGGTTCGAGTCCCTTTTCCGGCACCACCCGTTTCCCGGGGATCAAGTTCGCGGCCGGCCGGCCGTAAACCGGGGGAGGGGAAAATATCCTGCTTTGGCAACCACTTGCTAGACATATCCGCAGCCTGCGGGTAGTCTAGCCCGGTCCTCGAGGGGGGGTAGTCACACATGGGCACCGCCCAAGTCCACATTCTGCCGGCGATGAAGAACACCATCGTAGTAGTTGACGACCAGTCGACGGGCCGCGCCATCCTGGAGCAGGTGGTGCGCGGGCTGGACGACCGCGTCGTGGTGCAGCCGTTCGCCCGGCCCGTGGACGCCGTCGTGTGGGCGACCAAGCACGTGGCCGACCTGGTGCTGGTCGACTATTCGATGCCCGACATGGACGGGATCGAGTTCGTGAAGCGCCTGCGCGCGCTGCCCGGCTACGAGCACGTGCCCATGGTCATGGTGACCGTGCACGACGACCGCAAGATCCGCTACGCGGCGCTCGACGCGGGCATCACCGACTTCCTGATCAAGCCGATCGACGCGCGCGAGTGCCTTGCGCGCTGCAGGAACCTGATCACGCTGCGCCGCCAGCAGCTGGCGCTGGAGGACCGGAAGCGCCTGCTGGAGGGAATGGTCGAGGACGCCACCCAGGAAATCCGCGAGCGCGAAAAGGAGACGCTGCTGCGCCTCGCGCGGGCGGGCGAATTCCGCGACGAGGAGACCGGCAACCACCTGATCCGCATGGCGCGGTACTCCCGGCTGATCGCCGACACGATCGGGCTGTCGCACGAGGAGGCCGAGACGGTCGAGCTTGCCGCGCCGCTGCACGACATCGGCAAGATCGGGATCCCCGACGGGATCCTGCTGAAACCCGGCCGGCTGGACGAGTCCGAGCTCAAGATCATGCGCCGCCACCCGGTGATCGGCCACGAGATCCTCAAGGGCAGCGCCTCCAAGTACGTGCGCATGGGCGCGCTGATCGCGCTCGGCCACCACGAGAAGTACGACGGCTCGGGTTACCCGAACGGCCTGGTCGGGGACCACATCCCGCTCTGCGCGCGCGTGGTCGCTGTCGCCGACGTCTACGATGCGCTGACCGCGGTGCGGCCCTACAAGAAGGCCTGGCCGGTGGAGGAGGCCTTCGAGTACCTGCGCGCCCAGCGCGGGCGGCACTTCGACCCGCACATGGTCGACGCCTTCCTCGGCGTGGCCAACGAGGTCGCGCGCATCCAGCAGGAACTCGGCGACCAGGTCGCCGCCCAGGACGCGGTGCCCTGAGCCCCATGCCGGAATTCATCAAGGCGCTGCGCACCCGGCTCGCGGCGCGCCCCGACACCGAACACGAGCAGGCGCTGGTGCGCATCGTGCTCGCGATGGTGCTCGGCCTGTACATGCTCAAGGGCCTCGACTTCGAGGAAGGCGGGGCGCTGTCGCCCGAGGTGAAGGTGTTCTTCTCGTACTTCGCCGTGTCGGCGGGGATCCTCGCCTGGACGCTGCTGTCCAGTTCCGTGTCGCACCTGCGCCGGTTCATCACGCTGGTGGCGGACTTCGGCACGGTCACCTGGACGATGTGGTATTTCGAGGAGCGGGCGCTCGCGCTCTACCTCGTGTACGTGTGGGTGACGCTCGCCAACGGCTTCCGGTTCGGCCCGCGCTACCTGCTGCTGTCGCTGGGCCTGAGCGTGGCGGGATTCTCGACGGTGCTCGCCACCAGCCCTTACTGGCGCGCCCACCTGGACGAGGGCGCCGGCCTGCTGCTCGGCCTGCTGGTGCTGAGCCTGTACGTGCTGTCGCTGGTCAACCGCATGTTCGACGCGCTGTCCCGCGCCGAGGCGGCCAACCAGGCCAAGCGCCGCTTCATCTCGGTCGTGAGCCACGAGATGCGCACCCCGCTGAACGCGATCATCGGCATGGCGGACCTGCTGCGCGACACGCAGCTCTCGCGCGAGCAGGCGGACATGCTGCAGACGCTGCGCAGCTCTTCGCAGATGATGCTCGGGCTGGTCGAGGAGGTGCTCGACTTCTCCAAGATCGAGGCCGGCAAGCTCACGCTGGAGCGCACCCCGTTCGACCTGCACGCGCTGGTGAACAGCACGTCGCGGATCGTCGCGGCGCAGGCCTCGGCCAAGGGCGTCCAGTTCGTGGTCTCGATCATGCCCGAGGTGCCGCCGGCGCTGCTGGGCGACCCGCACCACCTGCGGCAGATCCTCATCAACCTCGCCAGCAACGCGGTCAAGTTCACCGAGAAGGGCAGCGTGACGCTGCACGTTTCGGCCGAGGGCGAGGAGGGCCCGGCGGTGCGCCTGAAGTTCTCGATCCGCGACACCGGCATCGGCATCGCGCCTGAGGCGCAGAAGCGCATCTTCGAGAGCTTTGCGCAGGCCGACCAGTCGACCACGCGCCGGTTCGGCGGCACGGGCCTGGGCACGACCATCGCCCGCCAGCTCGTCGAGCTGATGGGCGGGCGCATCGGGGTGGAGAGCGCGGTGGGCCTGGGGAGCACCTTCTGGTTCGAGGTCGCGCTCGACAAGCAGCCGGAAAAGGCGGAGACCGGCAGCGGCGAGCTGGCGGACGCGCGCGTGCTCCTCGTGGGCTTTCCCGCGGCGGAACTCGGCCCCCTGTCCGAGGCGCTCGCCTCCTGGGGCGCCGCGCCGGTCGCGGTGGCCGGCATCGAGGAGGGCGCGGAGCGCCTCGCCGCCGAAATCAGCCTGGCCAAGCCGTATCACAGCGCGCTCATCTACGGCGCGAGCGGCACGGCCGGTGCGCAGCTCGCGCAGCGCTACGCGCGCGCCGTGCCAAATCCCGCGCCGCCCGCGATCCTCGCCGTCCCGCGCGAAAACCAGGTGCAGCGCTTCGCCGCGCTGTCGGCGGGCTATGCCGCGGTGCTCGAGCTGCCGTTCGACAAGCGCCAGCTGTTCAACGTGCTCCACTCGGTCGCGGCCGGGGACGAGGTGCGCGAAGGCGTCGTCCGGCTGGAGGACTACGCGCGCCGCGGCGCCGGGGGGCGCAAGTGCAGCGTGCTCGCGGCCGACGACAACCCGACCAACCGCGAGGTGATCGGCAAGATCCTCGAGCGGGGCGGGCACACGGTGACGCTGGTTTCAGACGGCGACGAGGTGCTGGAGGCGCTGGAGAAGGCGCACTACGACATCGTGCTGCTCGACCGCAACATGACGCGCATGGGCGGCGTCGAGGCGCTGCAGATGATCCGCCTGATGGGGCGCGGGCTGGAACGCATCCCGGTCATCGTGCTGTCGGCGGACGTGACCCAGGACGCGCGCAACGAATGCCTGGAGGCCGGCGCGGACGCGTTCCTGCCCAAGCCGATCGAGGCGATGCGGCTGCTCGAGGGCATCCAGGAACTCGTCGCGAGCGGGGTGGGTGCGCCGGCCGCGGCGGGCGAGCGCAACTACGCGCCGCAGGGCGCGCCCGCGGCGACGCCTTTCGCGCAGATGCAGGTCGTCAACCCCGAGACGCTCGCGCAGCTCGAGGCGCTCGGCTCGGCCGGGTTCCTGGAGCGGCTGATCAACGTCTTCGTCGAGGACAACGAGGTGCTGATGCAGAAGGTCCAGTCCTCGGTGGCCGCGCGCAACTTTGTCGAATTCCGCAACTACCTGCACGCCATGAAGGGCTCGGCGGCCAGCATGGGCGCGGAGCGGCTCACCCGCATCTGCAACGACCAGGGCAAGCTGTCGGATTCGGAGCTGCGCCTGCAGTCGCCCCAGCTGGTCAAGTCGCTCGAGCAGGAACTCACCGCGGCGCGCGGGGCGCTGGAGCGCCACCTGCAGGACCAGCGCCGGTCAGCTGTTTAGAGCGCCCGGCGCGGCTACCGGGGAGGTGCGCGCCTGCGCCGCGCGCCGCCGGATCGCCGCGGAAGTATTCCCGTCCCCGTCGGGGGACCAGCCGGGCCTGCCGAACGCGTACCCCGCCGCCTCGCGCAGCGAACGCGCCGAGCGCAGGTCGCGGAACAGGGCCCGCCACTCGGCAAACGCGATCTTCAGCGGGTTGAGCGTGTCGATCTGGTGCACCAGCCCGTATTCGCGCGGCGTGTCGTCCTCCTCGGCCGCGAAGGTGCCGAACATCTTGTCCCAGACGATCAGCACGCCGCCGTAGTTGCGGTCCAGGTACTGCGGGTTCACGGCGTGGTGGACGCGGTGGTGCGAAGGCGTGTTCAGGATCCGCTCGAGGACGCCGAGCTTGGGGACCGCCTCGGTATGCAGCAGGAACTGGTAGAGGAGGTTGGCGGCGTACATCAGCGCCACGGCCAGCGGGTCGAAGCCGACCCAGCACACCGGGATCAGGAACAGCCACGGCCCGGCGACGATGTTGGTCCAGCCGAGCCGGTAGGAGACGGAGAGCGTGATCTGGCGGGCGGAGTGGTGCACGCTGTGCTGCGCCCACATCCAGCGGATTTCGTGGCTCATCCGGTGCAGCCAGTAGTAGGCGAACTCCACCGCGAAGAACAGCGCCACCCAGCTCTCCCAGCGGTCCATGGGGATGTCGGCCAGGCGCACGTGGTAGGCGGCCACGTATGCGGCCGCGACGATGGCGGCGAACAGGGCGTCGGTGGCGAGGCGCCCCATGGCGACGGCCACGTTGGAGAGCGTGACCATCCAGCCGTAGTCCTTGCGCAGGACGGTGCGGTAAAAGGCGGCCTCGGCTGCGATCAGCAGGAATATGACCGGCAGGGCGTAAACGTAGAGTTTGACGGGAGTCATGGGAATAGAATGTCCGTTAATTCTTCATGCAGCGACGATTCGTACAAGGGGAGCATTGCGCACATGTCATTCTTCATCACGCTGATCGAAACCACCGACGCCAGCCGCCGCGAACTGGAAGCCGAGCCGAAGATCCACTCGATGATCCACCACGGGCTCACGCTGCCCGAGTACCGCGCGTTCCTGCACGACCTGTACCACATCGTGTGGCATTTCTGCCCGATCATGGCGGCGGCCGCCTCGCGCTGCGACGACGCCTTCCGCACCGTGCGCATGGAGCTCTACGAACGCATCGAGGAGGAAAAGGGGCACGAGGAGTGGGTGATGGACGACATCCGCGCCATGGGCGGGGATGTCGACGCCGCGCGCAGCGTCCCGCCGAGCGCGCCGGTACAGAGCGTAATCGCATTCAACTACTGGGCCGCCGAACGGCAGCATCCCTGCTCGGTCCTCGGCATGCTCTACCAGCTCGAGGTGATCTCGTCCGTGTACGGCGGGCGGGTCGCAGGCGCGATCGCGAAAGCCGTCGGCCGGGAGGTGGACTCCGGCGGCTTCCGCTTCCTCACTTCGCATGCTTCGATGGACCAGGATCATATGGCCAAGCTCAACGTGCTCGTAAAGACGATCGCCGACCCGGGAGCGCAGGCCGCGATCGTCAATTCGACGCGTGTCAATTTCCACCAGTTCGGGCAGATGTTCGGCCCGGGCGGGTTTGCCGCCAACATGGCGGACGCGTAGCCGTCATCGGGGAGGGCGTCACTCGTTCGCGGCGCGGGCCTCGACGGTGATGTCCTTCACGTCGCCCTGTTCCATGCGGCGCATCTGGGCCTCGACGATCATGCCCATCTTGCGCAGGTCGCGGTCGTCCAGGCGCAACGCACAGTCCACCCAGGTGTCGGCGATGCCGTCGAGCTCCTCGCGGGTGACGGGGAACACGTGCTGCCGGGCCCGCAGGATGCCCTGCATGCCGTTCCTGCGGCGCGCCTGCTTGGCGATCCACTCGTTCACCGCCGCTTCGCCCTTGCCGTCGGGGGCGATCACGTCCACCAGTCCCATCTCGTGCAGCTTCCTCGCCGGCAGCACCTTGCCCGACAGGATCAGGTCCTCGGCCGCGCGCATGCCGATGCGGCGCGCGAGCAGGCTGTAGGCGCCCATGCCCGGGAACAGGTTGAAGAGGATTTCCGGCAGGCCCATGTGCGCGGATTCCTCGGCGATGATCACGTCCGAGGACAGCACGGTCTCGAATCCGCCGCCCAGCGCGTCGCCCTGCACCAGCGAGATCGTGGTGAGCGTCGGGCAGTCGTAGTTGCGGATGCGCGCATAGACGTTGTCGATGCAGAGCCTGGCGTAGTGGGCCAGCGCCTCGCGGTCGCGCGCCTTGATGAGCAGCAGGAACAGGGCGAGGTCCCCGCCCAGCCCGAACACCTTGGGTATGCGCGACGCGGCGACGTAGTAGTCGACGTTGCGTATCTTTCCCTCCCACTCGATCTGCCCGCGGTTGGCGCGCAGCGTCTCGTCGTGGTGGTGGATGTCGTTCAGCATCCCGAGGTTGAAACAGGGCGTGCCCTTCGGGTTCATCAGTCCCCACAGGACCCCGCCGGCGGGATCGAACTCATAGTCCAACTGCTTGTATTTCCTGCCGTACGGCGAACGCAATCCCTTATCCAGAAATGCCACTTCATGCATGTTGCTCATGATCTGCTCCCTTCCATGTGAAGCCCCCCCGATGGAGGCAGTTGTCCGAGCCGGATTCCTCACAAAAAGCTTGAGGATTCAGGCGCTCCCGGGAACAATTAGACGCGGCTTCAATGGGTTGCGCAATGACAGATTCTTACATTCGGCCCAAAGGGCCGGGAATTGTTGCGCGGCAACGACGGATCGGACAGCCGGGTAAATCTCGGATTGCGATGTCAGGCGGCGGCAGCGCCTTGCGCCAGGCGCAGGTGCGCCCCCTGGCCGAGCAGCGCGCGCTGGAGTTCGCGCAGGTCTACCGCGCGCGGTTCCACCCCCCGGTTTGCCGCGATTGCGGCAGCGGCGCCGGCCGCCTGGCCGGTCAGCCAGCACTGGGGGATTTCGCGCAGGAACGAGTGCGACGTGGCGTCGCAGGAAATATGGCGGCCGCAGGCGAGCAGGCCGTCGAGCGCTTCCGGCACCAGGCTGCCATACGGGATGGAAATCGCAGGAAACCTGGGCGAAAGGCAGGGTGAGACGCCGATTTCGTCCGGATGGACCAGGCCGGTAGGCCATTGCGCGCGCACGACCTTGGACATCCCGGCCAGGCGGCGCGCGTGGCGCACCCCGATCTGCGGCGCGCCGTACAGCAGGTAGGCCTGCTCGAACCCGGGCGCGTGCGCGCGGTAGAACTCGAGGTGCTGCGCCATCAGTTCGCGCGAGCGGACTTCCACCGTGGTCAGGTCGTCGACGTCGAGCGCCGAGTAGCCCGACTGGCGCGGCCCCATGTACAGCGCGATGTCGTTGCGCCACGAGACAAAGGGCTTTTCGAAGAAGCGCAGCCGCTCGCGGCCCAGTTGCATGAACTGCGCGAACTGCTCCGGCTGGCCGGCCTTGAACCCGATCCAGCGCTCCATGTCCACGCCGCCGAACAGCCAGGACGTGTTCATGCAGTGGTGGATGTCGGATTCCTCGATGTCGGTCTCGCTGCGCGCGCCCGCCATCGCATGCAGGTCGCCGTCGCCGGTGGCGTCGACGACCACTTTCGCGCGCACCGCCTGCCGCCCCGATTTGCTCTCGAAGATCGCGCCGCGCACGGCGCCGTCCTCCACCAGAGGTGCGGCGATCCATGCATGGTGGACGAGGTGGACCTTGCGCTCGAGCAGGATCTGCTGCGACAGCAGCTTCAGGCGCTCGGGGTCAATGGTCGGCGACCAGGTGACCACGCCGTGGAAGGCGCTCGTGCGGTGCGACCAGTAGGCGGCGCGCCCCGGGTCGCGCGAGCCCCATTCGCCCGGGCCCGGCCCGGCCACCGCGTCCTTCGGCAGCCGCGCAAAGACCTCGTCGGCAAAACCGCGGATCACCAGGGCGCCGTCCCAGTCCGTCATCCGGTCGATCCAGATCACGAGGCCCCCGGTGGACAGCCCGCCGAGGTGGTTGTGGCGCTCGAGCAGCACCACGTCGGCGCCCATCCGTGCCGCGGCCGCCGCCGCCGCGGTGCCCGAGGGGCCTCCGCCCGCGACGAGCACGTCGCAGGTGCGGTACACCGGGATGTCGCGCGCCGCCTCGTGCACGCGGCCGAGGTCCGGGCGCTCGCGCGCGCCGCCTTCGCGGCCCCGGAACATGTCCGAGACGAAGAACTGCTCGTCGGGATTCTTGCCGGCCATTGCTGCCTCCGCGGGTGGGGGAACCGATCCTCGGCCGATTTTAGACCAGCGGCAGACCAGCGCGCTTGCACCGATTGCGCCAATCCCGGAACATCCGCTGTTTCGCGCAATCCATTCCGGGACCCCCATGATCAATACCAGTTACGCGCGGCGCGGCATCGCCGTTGCCTCGCATTCCCTCGCCGCGCAATCGGCCGCCGGGGTGCTGCGCGAAGGCGGCAACGCAATCGAGGCCATGGTGTCGGCCGCGGCGACGATCTCGGTGGTCTACCCGCACATGACCGGCATCGGCGGCGACGCGTTCTGGGTGCTGGCCGCGCCCGGGCAGGAGCCGGTGGCGATCGACGGGTCGGGCACGGCGGCCGCGGCGGCCTCGATCGATTTCTACGCGGCCAGGGGCCTGCAGGCCATCCCGCCGCGCGGGGCGCTGGCCGCCAACACGGTGGCCGGCACGGTCGCAAGCTGGGAGTGCGCGCTCGCGATGTCGAAGGCACGGTACGGCGGCCGCCTGCCCTTGTCGCGCCTCCTGGCCGATGCCATCTACTACGCGCGCAACGGGGTGCCCGTCACGGTGAGCCAGGAACTGAACACTGCGGGCAAGCGTGCCGAACTGGAGCAGGTCCCCGGATTCGCGGACCGGTTCATGCCGGGCGGCGCTGTGCCGGTGCGCGGTTCGTTGTTCGCGCAGAAGACGCTCGCCGCGACGCTGGAACGACTGGCCGAGGCAGGCCTCGCCGATTTCTACCGCGGCGACCTCGCGCGTTCCCTTGCCCGGGACCTGGCCGCGACCGGGAGCCCCGTCGCGCTGGCCGACCTCGAGGGATATGTCGCGCGGGAGGTCACGCCGCTGAAGCTCGCGCACTCCACCGGCACGCTCTACAACATGACGCCGCCGACGCAGGGCGTGCTCTCGCTCGCGATCCTCGGCATCCTCGACCGGCTGGGCCTGGCGAAGCTCGAGGCGGACAGCGCCGACCACGTGCACGCGGTGGTGGAGGCGACCAAGCAGGCCTTCCTCGAGATCCGCGACCGGCACGTGACCGACCCCGCATACATGAAAGTCGAGCCGCAGTCATTGCTGGACGATGCGGCGCTCAAGGCGCTGGCCGCCAACATCGACATGGGGAAGGCGAAGCCCTGGGGCGGCAAGTCCAAGCCCGGCGGCACGATCTGGATGGGCGTGATCGACGCGGAGGGCCGCGCGGTCAGCTTCATCCAGAGCATCTACCACGAGTTCGGTTCCGGCGTGGTGCTGCCCGGCACGCACGTGAACTGGCAGAACCGCGGCTGCAGCTTTTCGCTCTCCGCGAGTTCGGTGAACAGCCTCGCGCCGGGCAAGCGGCCGTTCCATACGCTGAACCCGGCGCTGGCGCGCCTGCGCGACGGGCGCACCATGGTGTACGGCACCATGGGCGGCGACGGCCAGCCGCAGACCCAGGCGGCGGTGTTCACCCGTTACGCCGTGTTCAACCAGTCCGTGCAGCGCGCGGTGAGCGCGCCGCGCTGGCTGCTGGGCCGGACCTGGGGTTCGGTGTCGGAAACGCTGAAACTCGAGGCGCGCCTCGGCGCCGCGCTGATAGATGACCTCAAAGCGCGCGGCCATGACGTTGAAGTACTGGGGGATTTCGAGGAGACCATGGGGCATGCAGGCGCCCTCGTGCGCCACCCGAACGGCGCGCTGGAGGGCGGGTTCGATCCCAGGGGCGACGGATCGGTGGCCGGATTCTGAATGGTGGAAACTGCGCCCCACATGGGTTACAGTTTTGCCCCAAGGACGGGGGAAAAATAATGTACGCAATCGTCTACAAATCCGATGGCTTTCCGATCTGCCGCCAGGTCGAAGGGGTTTCTCCGGACCCGGTCGTGACCTGGAACACCGAGGCCGACGCCAAGGCTTTCATCACCTCCAAGGGCGGCGAGGCGGACTTCCAGGCCGTCGCCATCACCGACGACTCCATGGACCAGATCGCCAAGGCCATGGGGTGCGCGGTCGGGTCGCTGATGTTCGACCCCTATCCCGGTTAACGCGCCGGCTAGGCCGGCGGCGCGATTTCCAGGTTGTCGATCAGCCGCGTCGCGCCGATCTTCGCCGCGGCGAGCACCACCAGTTCCGCATCCCCGGCGCCCGCGGCCGCAAGGTCCGCGCGCCGCCTGACCGAGACGTAATCCGGTTTCCAGCCCGCTTCCCTGAGCCGGCCCAGGGCCTGCTCCCCCAGTGCTTCATAGTCCGCCCGGCCGCCGCGCACGGCGTCCGAAATCGCGCGCAGCTCGGCGTGCAGCCGCGGCGCCTCCGCCCGCTCGGCCGCGGACAGGTAGGTGTTGCGCGAACTCATCGCCAGTCCGTCCGCCTCGCGCACCGTGTCGCCCGGCACGACGGCGAGCGGCAGGTCCAGCTGCGCCACCATGTTGCGCACGATCATCAGCTGCTGGTAGTCCTTCTTGCCGAACACCGCGAATTCGGGCTGCACGCAGTTGAACAGCTTGAGCACCACGGTGGCCACGCCGTGGAAGAAGCGCGGCCGGAACGCGCCTTCCAGTTCGCTGGCGATCGGCGGCGGCTCGACGATATAGGCCTGCGGCTGCGGGTACAGCACGCGCTCGTCGGGGGCGAACAGCAGTTCCACCCCCTCGGCCCGCAGCTTTGCGCAGTCGGCCTCGAACGTGCGCGGGTAGCTGTCGAAATCCTCGCTCGGCGCGAACTGCAGCCGGTTCACGAAGATGCTGGCCGCGACGTGCTTCGCATGGCTGCGCGCGAGGCGCACCAGCGACACGTGCCCGGCGTGCAGGTTGCCCATGGTGGGCACGAAGGCGAGCTCGCCCAGCGCGCGGCGCGCGGCGCGCAGCTCCGCGATCGTGCGCACGATCTGCATCAGTAGCAGTTCTCCGGGCCCGGGAAGGAGCCGTCCTTCACGGCGGCGACGTACCGCGCCACCGCGCCGGCCACGCTGTCGGCGCCCTGCATGAAATTGCGCGCAAATTTGGGCTCGTAGCCCGACACGCCGAGCATGTCGTGCATCACCAGGACCTGGCCGGAGCATTCCGGCCCCGCGCCTATGCCGATGGTGGGCACCGCGATCGCCGCGGTGATTTCCTTCGCCACCGCGGCCGGGATCGCCTCGAGCACGACCATGCTGGCGCCGGCTTCGGCCACCGCCCTTGCGTCGGCCACGATGCGCCGCGCGCCGGCCTCGTCGCGGCCCTGCACCCGGAACCCGCCCAGGGCGTGCACCGACTGCGGCACGAGCCCCACGTGGCCGCAGACCGGCACGCCGCGCTCGGCGAGGAAGCGCACCGTTTCCGCCATGGTGGTGCCGCCCTCGAGCTTGACCATCTGCGCGCCCGCGGCCATCAGGCGCGCCGAGCTGCGCATCGCCTGCTCGCGCCCCTCCTGGTAGCTGCCGAACGGCAGGTCGCCGAGGATGAAGGCGCGCTGGGTGCCGCGCACCACGCACGCGACGTGGTACGCAATGTCCTCCAGCGTGACGGCCAGCGTCGAGTCGCGGCCCTGGACCACCATGCCGAGGGAGTCGCCCACCAGCAGGGTTTCGACGCCGGCGGCGTCCAGCACGCGCGCGAAGCTCGCGTCGTAGGCCGTGAGCATCGTGATGCGGGCGCGGTCGGCATGCAGCCGCGCGAGGTCGCGCAGGGTGAGTCTTGCCATGGTGCTGCCTCCTTGCCTCAGCCGCCGCTGTTGAAGAATTCGCGGCGGCTGCGCATTGTAGCGATGCGGTGCATCAGCAGGTCGAGGTCCGCCGGGCGGTCGACGAAATTCAGGTTCTCGGAGTTCACGATCAGCACCGGCGCGGCCGTGTAGTGGTAGAAGAAGCGCGTGTAGGTTTCCGCCAGCAGCGCGAGGTACTCCTCGCTCACCTGCCGCTCGAAATCGACCCCGCGCCGCCGCACCCGGTCGATCAGCGTGTCCGGCTGGGCCTGCAGGTAGATGACCAGGTCGGGCTGCGGCGCCCGGGGCTTCAGCGACTCGAAGATCCGGTCGTACAGCGCGAGTTCGTCGCCCGACAGCGTGATCCGCGCGAACAGCGGGTCCTTGTCGAGCAGGAAATCCGCGACCGTGACGTGGCTGAAGAGGTCGGTCTGCACGAGCGGCTCGAGCTGCTTGGCGCGCTGGAACAGGAAGAAGAGCTGCGTGGGCAGCGCGAACCGGGCCATGTCCTCGTAGAAGCGCGCGAGGAAGGGGTTCTTCATCGGTTGCTCGAGCAGGACCCCGGCCGACAGCCGCCCGGCCAGCTTCTTCGCGAGGCTGGTCTTGCCCACGCCGATCGGGCCCTCGACGACGATGTAGCGGAGCTTATCCACGGAAGATGAAGTACACCGCGCCGAGGATGCACAGCGCCGCCCAGAGGTAATCCCATTTCAGGGGCTGGTGCATGTAGTAGAACGCGAAGGGCACGAACACCGCCAGCGTCACGACTTCCTGCAGGATCTTGAGCTGGCCGAGGTTCATCGCGGTGTAGCCGACCCGGTTGGCCGGGACCTGGATCAGGTACTCGAACAGCGCGATGCCCCACGAGACCAGCGCGGCGACGTACCAGGGCCTGGACGACAGGTCCTTGAGGTGCGCGTACCAGGCGAAGGTCATGAACACGTTCGACGCGGCCAGCATCAGCGCCGTGAGGGCGACCGTCTGCAGCGACAATCCCGGGGCGGCCCCCATTCAGGCGATCCTTTCGCAGTGCTGGTCGCCGAGCGCATCGAGGCACGCGGCGGCGCTGCCGCGGCCGGGGATCTCGGCGTCGGGCGCGATTTCGACCAGGGGCTTCAGCACGAACGCGCGCTCGTGCATGCGCGGGTGGGGCAGCGTGAGGCGGGGCGTGCTGCGCACCTCGTCGCCGTAGAGGAGCAGGTCGAGGTCCAGCGTGCGCGGGGCGTTGGCGAAGCTGCGCATGCGGCCGTGCGCGGCTTCCACCTTCTGCAGCTCGTCGAGCAGCTCGTCGGCCGACAGTGCGCTTTCCATGCGGGCCACCGCGTTGACGAATTCGGGCTGGTCGGCGTACCCGAGCGGCGCCGAGCGCCAGAGCGAGGAACGCGCGACCAGCGCGCTCTGGGGCAGGTGCGCGAGCTCGTCGAATGCGCGCAGCACCTGTGCGCGCGGATCAGCGAGGTTGGCGCCGAGGCCGATGAACGCGCTGACTGTCACTGCCGCTTCAATCGGCCATTTCGGCCGGCGGCGCGCCCGCGGGCTCGGAGGAGCCTTCGGCGGGTTTCTTGCGCCGGCGGCGGCGGCGGGGCTTGGGCCCGTTCTCCGGCTGCAGCATGGCCCGGCGCGTCTCGTCGTCGGCGAACTGGAAGGAGCGCCACCAGATCTCGAGCTCCTCCGGCACCTCGCCGCTCGCCGCGCGCAGCGCGAGGAAGTCGTAGGCCATGCGAAAGCGCGGCGACTCGATGAGCCGGTAGGGGCGCTGGCCCGAGCGCTGCTCGAAGCGCGGCTGCATGCCCCAGACCTCGCGCATCGTGGCGGTGAGCTTGCGGGTGATGGCGAGCTTCTCGCACTGGGTCTCGAGCACCTCGTCCATCGCGGCCTCGAGCGCGAGCATGGGCCGTTCGCCCTTTTTCTCGCGCGCCTTCGAACTGGCGAGCACCTCGTGCCAGAGCAGCGAGGCGAACAGGAACGCCGGGGACACCGGCCGGTCGGTCTTCACCCGCTCGTCGGTCTGCGCCAGCGCCAGGGTCACGAACCGCTCGCCCAGCGGCTGGTCGAGGATCACGTCGAGCAGCGGCAGCAGGCCCTGCGACAGTCCCTCGTCGCGCAGCCGCCGCACGCAGGCGCTGGCGTGGCCCGACATCAGGAGCTTGAGCATCTCGTCGAACAGGCGCGCCGGCGGCACGTTGCCGATCAGGGGCGCCATCTTCTTGATCGGCGCCCGCGAACCCGCTTCAATGGAGAGCCCCAGCTTCGCCGCCAGCCTTACTGCGCGCAACATGCGTACCGGATCCTCCCTGTAACGGGTAGCCGGGTCGCCGATCACCCGCATCGTGCGCTTCTTCAGGTCGGACAGCCCCTCGTGGAAGTCGATGACTTCCTCGGTGGCCGGGTCGTAGTACAGCGCGTTCACCGAGAAGTCGCGGCGCAGCGCGTCCTCCTCCTGCGTGCCGAACACGTTGTCGCGCAGCACGCGGCCGTGCTCGTCCTTCTGCGCGTCGGCCGATTCGGCCGCGCGGAAGGTAGACACCTCTACCGTGTCCTGGTTGATGATCACGTGCACGATCCGGAACCGCCGGCCGATCAGCAGCGCGCGCCGGAACAGGGGCTTGATCTGCTCGGGGCGCGCATTGGTGGCGACGTCGTAGTCCTTGGGCGTGGCCCCGAGCAGCAGGTCGCGCACGGCGCCGCCGACCACGTAGGCCGAAAAGCCGGCCTCATGCAGCACGCCGCACACCTTGAGCGCCGCGGGACTGATGCGGTTGCGCTCGATGGTGTGCTTGGCGCGTGGGACGCGTTGCGGGCCGGCGGCCTTGAGGCCCAGCACCTTGCGGATGAACTTCTTGATCATGCCTCCCGAATTTTATCGCAGTGAGATCACCGGCCAGCCGCGGCGCGCCGCCTCGGCGGCCAGCGTCGGGTCCGGGTCCACTGCCACCGGCTGTTTTACCAGAGAAAGCAGCGGCAGGTCGTTTTGCGAGTCGCTGTAGAACGTGCTACGCGAAAATCCCTCCAGCGGCCGGCCCAGGCCCTCCAGCCAGGCCCGGACCCGGACGATCTTGCCCTCCTTGAAGCAGGGGGTGCCCGCCACCCGGCCGGTGAACAGGCCCGCCGCCTGCTCGGGCTCGGTGGCGATCAGGTGCGGGATGCCGAATTCGCGGGCGATCGGCGCCGTGACGAAGCTGTTGGTAGCGGTGACCACCGCGCACAGGTCGCCGGCCTCCAGGTGCCTGCGGACCAGCGCGAGGGCGGGCTGGCCGATCATGGGCCGGATGCGGGTCTGCATGAAGTCGGCGTGCCAGCGGGCGAGGTCCTCGGGCGTGTGGCGGGCCAGCGGCCCCAGGGCGAAATGCAGGTATTCGTGGATGTCGAGCGTGCCGGCCTTGTATTGCTCGAAGAATTCGTTGTTCTGCGCCTCGTACTCGTCGCGGTCGAGGACCCCGCGGTCGACCAGGAACTGCCCCCACTCGTAGTCGCTGTCGCCGGCGAGCAGGGTGTTGTCGAGGTCGAACAGGGCGAGCTGCATCGGGACCGGGTTCATTGCATCGCCCCCAGCGCTTCGCGTACCAGCGGCAGCGTGAGCGGGCGCTGGCGCGACAGCGAGTACTCGTCCAGGTGCGCGAGGATGGCGACCAGCGTCGGCAGGTCGCGCCGCACGTGCGTCAGCAGGTAGGCCACCACCTCGTCGCTGATCCGCAGGCCGCGCCGGGTCGCCTCGTCGCGCAGGTAGGTGGCTTTTTCCGCGTCGGTGAGCGTGTGCACCTGGTAGACGAGGCCCCAGGCGAGGCGGCTCCGGAGGTCGTCGCGCAGCGCAAGCTGGGCGGGGGGTGCGGATCCGGCCGCCAGGACCGTGCCGCGGGGGGCCTGCCCCGGCTCGCGCACCTCGTTGATCCGGTTGAACAGGGCGATCTGGGCGGCCGCGTCGAGGCTGTCCACGTCGTCGGCGATGAAGAGGCGCTCCGGGTGCACGGCCGCGCGCTGCGTCGCGCCGAGCAGGTGGCTGCGGCCCGAGCCGCGCTCGCCCCACAGGTAGACGACCGTCTCGGCGAGCTGCCCTGCGGCCAGCGCCTTGAGCCTAGAGACGAGTTCGGCGTTGCGCCCGGTGACGAAGCCTTCGAACGCGGGCTCGGGCGGCGGCGAGATCCCGAGCACCAGCTGGCGCATGCTCACTTGCCCTCGTCCCCGCGCGGCGCGTCCGGGGATTTTCCGTACAGCGGGCTGGCGAGGTAGGCCGCGCCCATGTGGCGCATGCCCACCAGCAGGGCCGCGCTCGCCGGCAGCGCGAGCAGCACGCCGAAGAAGCCGAACACCTGGCCGAAGGCGAGCAGCGCGAAGATCACCGCCACCGGGTGCAGGCCGATGCGCTTGCCCACCAGCATGGGCGTGACCAGCATGCCTTCCAGCGCCTGGCCGGCGCCAAAGGCCACCCAGACGAACAGCACGCCGGCGAAGGTGTCGAACTGCAGCAGCGCGGCCACGGTGCCCAGGGCCGTCCCGATGAACGCGCCTACGTAGGGGATGAAGACCAGGCCCCCGGTGATCACGCCGATCGGCAGCGCGAAGTCGAGGTCGGTGAGCCACAGCGCGCCCGAGTAGAAGAGGACCATCACCACGATCACCAGCAGCTGCCCGCGCAGGAACTCGGCCAGCACCGCGTCGATCTCCCCGGCAATCTGCAGGATCTGGGCGCGGCGCCCGCGCGGGAGCACGCGTTCGATGCGGGCGAGCAGGTCGTTCCAGTCGCGCAGCAGGTAGAACAGCACCACCGGCACCAGCAGCAGGTTGATCAGGAACCCCAGCACGGCGAGGCCGCCGATCTGCAGCGAGCCGAGCAGCTGCTGCACCAGGCCCCGGTTGGTCTGGACCAGCTGGGTGAGGAAGAGCTTGGCGGACTCCAGGTCGAAGATCACCGACACGCCCAGGTGCGCCTGCATCAGCGGGGCGACGTTGTTGTTCAGCCAGGTGAGGAAGTCCGGCAGGCGGTCGAACATCATCCGCGCTTCCTTGTAGAAGAGCGGCAGCACCACCAGCATCAGCCCGACCAGGACCACGAGGGCCAGCAGCATCACCAGGATCACCGCGGCCGTGCGCCCGATGCGCGGTTCCAGCCGGTTTACGAGCGGGTTGAGCACATAGGCGATGATCGCGCCGGCCAGGAACGGGGCGAGGATGGGCGACAGCAGCCAGACCAGCCATGCGCCGATCGCGGCGATGGCGAGCCACGACCACATGCGCGGATTCGCGAAGCCAAGCCCATTCATTTGACGTAAAATTCGGGGAGGAAAAGACGGATTGCCTGTGCCGTCACTTTACCACGCGCCTCGCGGCGCACCTGCCCCCTGTTTCCACGATGAGCAAAGGCCTGTCCTACCGCGATGCCGGTGTCGATATCGACGCCGGGGACGCACTTGTGGAGACCATCAAGCCGTTCGCCCGCCGCACCATGCGGCCCGAGGTGCTGGCCGGCATCGGCGGGTTCGGCGCGCTGATGGAACTGCCCAAGAAGTACCGCCAGCCGGTGCTCGTTTCGGGCACGGACGGGGTGGGGACCAAGCTCAAGCTCGCGTTTGCTTTAGGGCGGCACGACACGGTCGGGATCGACCTGGTGGCGATGAGCGTGAACGACGTGCTGGTGCAGGGGGCGGAGCCCTTGTTCTTCCTCGACTACTTCGCCTGCGGCAAGCTGGACAATGCCGTGGCTGCCGACGTCATCAAGGGCATTGCCAAGGGCTGCGAGTACGCCGGCTGTGCGCTGATCGGCGGCGAGACCGCGGAGATGCCCGGCATGTATCCGGCCGGCGAGTATGACCTCGCCGGGTTCTGCGTCGGCGTCGTGGAGAAGGAAAGCATCATCACCGGTAAGACGATCGTGCCGGGTGATGCTGTGTTGGGGTTGGCTTCAAGCGGCGCGCATTCCAACGGCTATTCGCTCGTGCGCAAGATCCTCGAGCGCGCCAAGCCCGATTTGAAAGCTGACTTCCACGGCCGTCCCCTTGAGGACGTCCTGATCGAGCCGACGCGCATCTACGTGAAGTCGGCTCTCGCACTGATGGCTGCCCTGCCGGTCAAGGGCCTCGCGCACATCACCGGCGGCGGTATCACCGGCAACGTCCCGCGCGTGCTGCCCGAAGGCACGCGCGCCGTCATCGACGGCAAGTTCTGGCCGCGCCCGCCGCTGTTCGAGTGGCTGAAGTCCGAGGGCGGCGTTGCCGAGGACGAGATGCACCGGGTGTTCAACTGCGGCATCGGCATGGTGATCGTGGTTGCGGCGGAGCATGCGGCGCAGGCGATGAAGCTGCTGGCGGAGTCGGGCGAAAAGGTGTGGCAGATCGGGAAGATCGAGAAGCACACCGATGGGGCGCAGGCCGTCGTACTCTAGAATTCTAGAAATTCACTTCTTAAAGTCTGCGCCAGGAGCCGCTCTCCGGCCAGTTTATGTACCGGTACCAGTACATTTTCCGTCTGGCAGAACGGGCTAGAAAAGGATCAGAAACTCGGCCTTCCGCTCGCGACCCAAAGCGGTGATCTGTTCGGCGTGAGTTCGAAGCAATGCGGCGATCTCTGTTGTCGAGCAGTTGCCGCGTCGAATCCACACCACGCACGGTGGGGAACCGGTGATCTGGCTGCGCTCCTGAAAATCCGAGTCCTTGGTTACGATGACGAGGCCGTTTTCCCGCGCGTGGCTCCACACCGCCTCGTCGGTACCCCGATCCAGTCCCACGGCCTGGACGTGTATTGATCCAGCAAACAAATCCGAGAGTAGATCGACCAGCCTCGGCGAGAGGTTCTGGTCGAAAAGCAGCTTCACGCGCTGGCGGTGAATTGCATTCGTTCGCGATCGGCCGCGTAGGCGAGGCAGGCTTGGATGTCTTCGGCCGTCAGGAATGGGAAGTCCTGCAGGATCTGTTGCTGCGTCATCCCAGAGGCGAGGTACTCGAGTACGTCATACACGGTCATCCGCATTCCGCGGATACAGGGCTTGCCGCCACGCTTGCCTGGTTCGATCGTGATGATGTCGCGGTAGTTCATAGAGTGACCTCCGACGAATTGATTATACGCGTCCTGCAAGGAGGTTCACCTGGCTGCGTCCCGCCTAAGAGCCCCTGCGCGCCAGGTAAATCCCCGCCAGCACCACCGCCCCTCCCGCGATCTGCAGCGCCACCAGCGGCTCCCCCAGCAGCACCCAGGCAAACACCCCAGCCATCACCGGCTGCAGCAGCAGGCTGACGGACGAGAACGAAGCCGGCAGGTGGGCCAGCGCGTACGCGATGAGCCCCTGCCCGCATGCGTGCGAGATCAGCGCGATGCCGACAAGCTTCAGCCACCCGGCCCCGGTGACGGGAAGCATCTGTTCGCCGGTGGCGAGGGCCACGGGCAGCAGGATCAGGGCGGTGATCGCAGTGGTGACTGCCATCAGCCGCAGCGTGCCTGCGCCGCGGTCGCGCAGGTTCTTCACGTTGAGCAGGTACCACGCGTAGAACGTCGCGGTGACGAGGCCGAACGCGTCGCCCATCAGCGCGGTGGGCGAAAACGCGAGGCTGGTGCTGACCAGCATGCCCACTCCGGCCAGTGCGGTGACGAGGCCGACCAGGAACAGGCGCGTCGGCCGTTGCCGGAAGAGCAGCCACGCGGCGAGGGTGACGAACACGGACGCCAGGTTGGCGAGCAGGGTCGAATTCGCCACCGAGGTGAACTTGACCGAGAAGTGCCAGAAGAAGAGGTCGCCGGCAAAGGCGATGCCCGCCACGACGAACAGCCATCCCGGTGGTTTCGGGGAAGCGGTTGCTTCGGTGCCGCGGCCGAACGCGAGGTACAAAGGCCACAGCACGGGCACCGCAAGCGCGACGCGCCAGAACGCGGTTGCCGTGGGCCCGGTCTCGGACACGCGCACGAAAATCGGCGACAGGGCGATGCACACCGCGCCCAGCAAAAGGGCAACTAAAGCAAGCCCCTCGCGAGGGCGAAAGTTCGGACGCATCGGTGCGATTATCGCAGCGCCGCGAAGCGGTGCGGGTGGTAAAATTTTTCACCCCTTATGAACACTCCGCGCTTCGTCCACCTCAGGCTGCACAGCGAGTACTCGGTGACGGACGGAATCGTCCGCATCGACGAAGCGGTGGCGCGCGCGGCGGCCGACGGCATGCCGGCGCTGGCCCTCACCGACGCCGGCAACCTGTTCGGCATGGTGAAGTTCTACAAGGCGGCGCGCGGCGCGGGCGTGAAGCCGCTGATCGGCGCGGACTGCTGGGTGCAGAACACCGCGGACCGCGACAAGCCCTCGCGCATCCTGCTGCTGGTGGCGTCCCACAAGGGCTACCTGAAGCTGTGCGAACTGCTCTCGAGGGCCTGGCTCACCAACCAGCACCGCTCGCGCGCCGAGATCGACAAGGCCTGGCTGAAGGAAGGCGGCACCGAGGGGCTGATCGCGCTGTCGGGCGCCTCGGGCGGCGAGGTCGGGCAGGCGCTCGCCTCGGACAACCTGGAGTCCGCCGCCAAGCTGGCGAAGGAATGGTCGGCGCTGTTCCTCAAGCGCTTCTACCTGGAGTTGCAGCGCGCAGGCCTGCCGCAGACCGAGACGCTGGTAGCGCGCACGGTGCAGCTGGCCACCAAGCTCAAGCTCCCGGTCGTCGCCACGCACCCGGTGCAGTTCATGCAGCCCGACGACTTCAAGGCGCACGAGGCGCGGGTCTGCATCTCGCAGGGCTACGTGCTCGGCGACCAGCGGCGGCCCAAGCACTTCACGCCCGAGCAGTACTTCAAGTCGCAGGACGAGATGGCGGCCCTGTTCGCCGACATCCCGCAGGCGCTCGAGAACGCGGTCGAGATTGCGCGCCGCTGCAGCCTGTCGATCGAGCTGGGCAAGTCGAAGCTCCCGGTGTTCCCGACCCCGAACGGCGAAACGATCGAGGCCTACCTGCACCAGCAGAGCGAGGAGGGACTGGCGAAGCGCCTCGAGAAGCTGTTCCCGGACCCGGCCGAGCGCGAAGCGAAGGCGCCCACCTACCGCGAACGCCTCGAGTTCGAGATCAACACCATCCTGCAGATGGGCTTTCCCGGCTACTTCCTGATCGTCGCGGACTTCATCAACTGGGCGAAGAACAACGGCGTGCCGGTCGGCCCGGGACGCGGCTCGGGCGCGGGCTCGCTGGTGGCGTATTCGCTCGGCATCACCGACCTCGACCCGCTGCGCTACGACCTGCTGTTCGAGCGCTTCCTGAACCCTGAGCGGGTGTCGATGCCGGACTTCGACATCGACTTCTGCCAGGACGGCCGCGACAAGGTCATCGGCTACGTGCGCGACAAGTACGGCGCGGGCAGCGTGTCGCAGATCGCGACCTTCGGCACGATGGCCGCGCGCGCGGTGGTGCGCGACTGCGGCCGCGTGCTGGACCTCGGCTACAACTTCTGCGACCAGATCGCCAAGCTCATCCCGTTCCAGCCGGGCAAGACCATCACGCTGGACGACGCGCGCAAGATGGAGCCGCTGCTGGCCGAGCGCGAGGAGAAGGAAGACGAAGTCCGCGAGCTGCTGGAACTGGGCGAGAAACTCGAGGGCCTCACCCGCAACGTGGGCATGCACGCGGGCGGCGTACTGATCGCGCCCGGCAAGCTCACCGACTTCTGTCCGCTGTACGCGGCCGAGGGCACCGAGAACGTGATCTCGCAGCTCGACAAGGACGACGTCGAGGCGGTGGGCCTGGTGAAGTTCGACTTCCTCGGCCTGACCACGCTCACGGTGCTCGACTGGGCGGTGCGCTACGTGAAGATGCTCGGCGAGCCGGACTTCGACCTCGAGAAGATCCCGCTCGACGACCGCGCCAGCTACCAGCTGCTCGCCGCGGGCAACACCGCCGCCGTGTTCCAGCTGGAATCCAGCGGCATGCGCGACATGATCAAGAAGGCGCGGCCCGACCGCTTCGAGGACATCATCGCGCTGGTGGCCCTGTACCGCCCGGGCCCGATGGACCTGATCCCCGACTTCATCGATCGCAAGCACGGCAAGCGCTTCGAGTACCTGCACCCCCTGCTCGCGCCGATCCTCGAGCCGACCTACGGCATCATGGTCTACCAGGAACAGGTGATGCAGGCCGCGCAGGTGTGCGCGGGCTACTCGCTGGGCGGCGCCGACCTGCTGCGCCGCGCGATGGGCAAGAAGAAGCCCGAGGAGATGGCCGAGCAGCGCGAGATCTTCGTGACCGGCGCAAAGCAGAAGGAGATCAGCGCCAACAAGGCCAACGAGATCTTCGACTACATGGAGAAGTTCGCGGGCTACGGCTTCAACAAGTCGCACGCCGCGGCCTACGCGCTGGTCGCCTACCACACGGCGTACATGAAGGCGCACCACCCGTCGGCGTTCATGGCGGCCAACTTCTCCGCGATCATGGACGACACCGACAAGGTGCGTTCGATCCACAAGGACTGCGTCGCCAACGGCCTCACCATCCTGCCGCCGGACGTGAACACCTCCGACTACCGCTTTACCCCGGTGGACGCGAAGACGATCCGGTACGGCCTGGGCGGGATCCGCGGCACCGGCCGCTCGGCGATCGAGGGGATCCTCGCGACGCGCAAGGCCGACGGGCCGTTCACGAGCCTGTTTGACTTCTGCCGCCGGGTGGACCGGCGCCTCGTCAACCGCCGCGCGATGGAGGCGATGGTGCGCGCCGGCGCGTTCGACACGCTCGAGGCCAACCGCGCCAGCCTGCTCGCCTCGGTGGGCCTCGCGATGGAGGCCGCCGAGCAGGACGAGCGCCAGGCCTCGCAGGAGAGCCTGTTCGGCGACCCGTCCGAGTCGCGCGGCGCGGCCTTCCGGCTGGTCGAGGCGCGGCCCTGGGACATGAAGCAGCGCCTGATCGAGGAGAAATCCGCGCTCGGGTTCACGCTGTCCGGGCACCTCTTCAACGCCTATGCGCACGACCTGCAGGGCTTTGCGCGCACGCCGCTCGCCAAGCTCGCGCCCGTGACCGGCACGGCCTGGCTCGCCGGCGTCATCGCCTCGGTGCGCGTGCAGATGACCCGCCGCGGCAAGATGGTCGTGCTGACGCTCGACGACGGCACTGCGCAGGTCGAGGTCACGGTGTTCAACGAGCTGTTCGACAAGCATCGCGACAAACTCAAGGAAGACGCGCTGCTGGTGGCGGTGTGCAAAGTGCAGGTGCCGCGCGACGAATCTTTCGGCGGCCTGCGCATCTCGGCCGAGGACCTGCTCGACCTCGCCGCGCTGCGCGCGCGGTACGCGCAGAACCTGCGCCTCGACATCAACGGCCAGGCCGACGCGAAGAAGTTAAAGGAGTGCCTCGCGCCTTTCCGCGCCAATGGCGGGGGAGGCGGCTGCTCAGTGGTCGTCCACTACCACAACGGCGAGGCGGAGGTGGACGTGGCCCTCAGCGCCGACTGGCGCGTGCGGCCCGACGAGCAGCTCCTCTCTCAGCTGGAAGAGTGGCTCTCCCCCGAGCGGGTGCGGGTGGTCTACTCCTTCGCAACGCCCTCGTAGGCGGCGCCACCGGCCAGCATTCTCGTCACGGCATGATCTCCCCGCCGTTCGGATGCAGGAGCTGCCCGCAGTAGTAACGCGCCTCCTCGGAAGCGAGGAAGACGTATCCGGACACCATGTCTTCGGGGGTCCCCAGGCGCTTCATCGGCAGGCTTGCGGCGTGCGCCTGCTTGACCTCCGCGGAGAGCGGGTCGAAGCCCGTGTCGACCAGCCCGGGCGACACGCCGTTCACCAGGATGCCGTGCGGGGCCAGCTCCTTGGCCAGCGAACGCATGAACACGATCACCCCGGCCTTGGCGGCCGAGTACGCGGTGTAGCGTTCCCGCCCGATGTAGCCGAGCTGCGAGCAGGTGAAGATCATCCAGCCCCGCTTGTTCGGGATCATGTGCCTGGCCGCCTCCCGCGCCGTGAGGAATGCGCCGCGCAGGTGCACCGCCATCATCCGGTCCCAGTCCCCGACTGTCATTTCGGTGATCGGCCGGGGACGCTGGATCCCGGCGTTCGACACGAGCACATCGATCCGGCCCAGGCCGGCGACCACTTCGTTCATGCACGCAACCACCTCGGACTCGCTGGTCACGTCGCAGCGGATCGCGCGCGCCTTGCGCCCGAGCTTTCCGATTTCGGCGACCAGGCTGTGCGCTTCGGGTTCGCGGTCTACCCATGCGATTGCAACGTCGGCCCCTTCGACCGCATAGGCGAGCGCGACGGCCCGGCCGATGCCGGTGTTGCCGCCGGTGACCAACGCCACCTTCCCCTGCAGGCGGTTCAACACAGGCTCCGCGTATGCATCATTTCACCTCCCTGAACAGGCGGCCCCAGCCCTGCACCCGGCCCGGGTCGATTCCCGCGACGCGCAGGGAAGCCCAGACCGCGGCGGCGATCGTGTCGTAGACCGGGACGCCCAGTTCCCGCTCGAGCCGTTCGGCGAGCGAAGCACCGTCCATGTTGGTGCAGAACACGATGATCGCATCCGGGCCGGCGGCAGCGACTTCCCGGATCATCGATTCGACGGCCTGCGGCCCGACCTCGGAAAAGGAAAAGTTCGCCGCCAGCCCCTGGTGGCGCTCGGCCACGCATTCGAATCCCTCGCGGCCGAAATTAGCCACGATCTTCTCCTGCACGTCGCCCGTGTACGGGGTGACCAGGCCGAAGCGCCTGACGCCGGTGCTGCGGAAGATTTCGTCGATCGCCAGCACCGAGGAGCATGCCGGCACGCCCGTGCGCGCGGTGATCGAGGCGCACAGGGTGCGGTCCGCGTCGAAGCCCAGCCACCCGGCCGAGGTGCCGTTCCAGCAGATCGAATGGCAGTGCGCGTCCGCGAGCAGCTCGGCGGCGGCAAGCATGGGCTCCGCGGTGAACTGGCCGAGCGCCTGGGCCGACAGCGAGATCTCGGTGACCCGAAAGCGCCCGAAGTGCGCCGAAACCCCGGGCAGGCCCGCGAGCATCGCGGCCGTCACGGGCTCCAGCGTCGTGTTGGACGAAGGGGTCAGCATCCCCAGGAATTTTCGGTCACGTTTCGTCATTTGAACGGTCCGCAGGGTTGCCGTGCCGGTGGGTCAAAGGCCCTGTCCATTCCTTGCATGCGCGCCCAGGTCCGGCTCGCCGCAGGACCTGAGGATCGCGGCGCGCACTGCATCGCGCAGCTTGATCGCCGCCGCCCAGTCTCTGCCCTCGGCCGTCACCGGCGCGCCTATCGTCACCGACACCGCGCCGCGCCGCAGGTACCAGGTGCCGTCGCGCAGCACCGAGCGCACGCCGCGCAATGCCACCGGCACCACCGGGATGCCGGCCTGCGCCGCCGCCTGGAACGCGCCGGTGCGGAAATCCATCAGGCCGGTGTTGCGCGTCAGCGTGCCTTCCGGGAACACGATGAGCGAAATGCCGCGCTTGGCGGCCTCGCCCAGCTCATTGGCGTGCTCGGCGCTTTTCGCCACGTCGAAGCGCTCGATGAACTGGGTGCCGAACCCCGAGAGCAGGGCGCGCATCAGGAAATTGTCCTGGAACTCGCGCTTGGCCACGAACGCGTAGCCGCGGTGCTCGAGCAGCGAGAGCAGGACCAGCGCGTCGAGGTAGCTGGTATGGTTGACCGCAAGCACCACCGGGGATTGCCGCTCGAGGTGCTCCAGGCCGCGCACCGCCACCGGGATGCCCGACAGCACCAGGAACCACTTCGACACCGCCTTGCCCACGTTCCAGCAGGTGCGGCCCGGGGCCAGTAGCGCGGCGAGGAACGCGAACGGGAACAGCAGGCCGAACACGGCGTAGGCGCGCAGCGCGAACAGCGCGCCGCCCAGCGTGCGCAGGCCGCGGCGCAGCTGTGGCGCGGCGCCCGAGAGCATCAGGCGAGCGAACTGCAGCCACACGGCCTGGGGCTTCACCGCCGAGGGCCCGCGCTCGTAGAACTCGCGCGCCGCGACGCGCCGGATCTTGCCGCTCGAGGTCTTCGGCACGGTGGCGGGCGGCGCTAGCACGATGTCGTCCGCGGGCGCGCCGAGCAGGCTCACCGCGATCTCGTTGATCATCCGCTTCAGGTCGTCGTGGCGGGAGGCGTCGTTGTCGCGCATCTCGGCGAGCACCACCACGCGCTCGGTGCCGGTAGTCGCGTCCTTGCTGCCGAACACCGCGACGCAGCCGCGCCGCACGCCGGCGAGGTCCCCCACCGCCTGCTCGAGCTCGTAGGGGCTGATGTTGCGGCCGCCGCGGATGATGATGTCCTTCTCGCGCCCGGTCAGGAACAGCACGCCTTCCGACAGGTACGCGCGGTCGCCGGTGTTTACCCATTCGCCGTCGAAGAGGGTCTTGGTGGCCTCCGGGTTGCGGTAGTACCCGGAGGTGGAGGAGGGACCGCGGAACTGCAGCAGGCCCTCCTGCCGGTCGGGGAGTTCCAGCCCTGCGGCGTCCACCGTGCGGATGTCGTGGCCGGGGATCGGCGTGCCGCAGCCGATCACGATCAGCGGCGAGGGGTCGTCCGGCTTTGCCTCGACGGCCTCGCCCGTGCGCGTGAAGCGGTCGCGGTCGAGGCGATCGGCGCGCCAGGGGCTGCCCGGCACGGTGATCGCCACGCCCACCGAGGATTCCGCCAGGCCGTAGGAGGGCGACAGGCAGTTCTTGCGCAGCCCGTACTTCCCGAAGCGCTTCTCGAACTCGATGATGGTGTCCGGGCTGACCGGCTCGGCGGCGTTGAAAGCGAATCGCCACGACGACAGGTCGATGCCTTCCATGTCCTCGTCCGAGATGCGGCGCAGGCAGAGCTCGAAGGCGAAGTTCGGGCCGCCCGACATCGTGCCGCGATGGCGGTGGATCGCGCGCATCCAGCTCGCGGGCCGCGACAGGAAGGCAAGCGGCGACATCAGCACCGTCGGGAAGCCGAGCACCAGCGAGGCGAAGTTGGCGCCGATCAGGCCGAGGTCGTGGTACAGCGGCAGCCAGCTCACGAACACGTCCTCCGGCCCGGCGCTCACCGCCGCGCCCATCGCGCGCACGTTGGCCATCAGGTTCGCGTGCGACAGCACGACGCCCTTCGGGTTGCCGGTGCTGCCCGAGGTGTACTGCAGGAAGCCGATCTCCCCGGGGTTGCCGTGCACCGGCGTGAACCGCTCGCCGGTGGATTTTTCGAGGTCGGCCGGGACCAGCACCTGCTGCAGTGATTCGACCTGCGCGCGCAAGAGGTAGGCCAGCGCCTTCGCCTCCGGCACGGTGATCATGATGACCGGGCCCGCGCTCTTCAGGATCCCGACGTGGCGCGTCATGTGGTCTTCGATCGTGGTGAGCCGCGCGGGCGGGTAGAGCGGCACCGGCACGCCGCCCGCGAGCAGCACGCCGTAGAACGAGTAGAGGTATTCCTTGCAGGTGGGCAGCATGATCGCCACCATCTGGCCGCGCTGCAGGCCCGCGTGCGTGAGCCGCGCCGCATAGCCGAGCGCGCCGTCCCACAGCGCCCGGAAGGTGAGCGGATACTCGTTTCCGTCCTCGTACATGAACACCGTCAGCCGGTCCGGCTGGCGCTCGACGTGGTACTCAAGGGCTTCGGTCAGCGTGCGCGCCTGGGTAACGGAGGGCGCGGGCACGCCCTCGGACTGCACCAGGCTCGCCACGCTGCTGTCGGCCGCCTCGCGCGCGTGCCCGGCGCCGGCCAGCAGGAAGCGCAGGAGGTCGCGCGGGGTCTCGCCCGTGGCCAGGGCCTGCTCGGGCAGGCTGGTGCCGAACACCTGCTCCAGGCGCAGCACGAGCTCCACGCGCGCGAGGCTGTCGAGGCCGAGCTCGCGCTCCAGGGAGCTGTCCAGCGTCACATGGGGCGCCACGTGCGGGCGGGCCTCCTTCGTCACCTCGGCGACGACTTCGAGCAGGCGTTCCGGTTTGATCTCCATGATGGTCTTGTCCTTCCGCCTTGCCGGCGTGTTGGGGGGAGTGTACACGGGGCCCAGCGGCCAGTTTCGCCCGCCGAAACCGCGCGCCGCGGCGCTGCGCCTCCGCTATGCTGGCGACCCTCGGGACCAAGGAAACCAGATGAAGCTCGCAGTCACCACGGAACACCGCGTCGGCGTAGTCGAGGGCGACCGGTTCTTCGACGTCACCGAGGCCGTGCCGGGGTCGGGCCCGGCCTGGCCGCCGATGTACATGAACCGCCTGATCGACCAGTGGGCGGCGCTCGGGCCGCGGGTGGCCGCCGCGCGCAAGGCCGCCGCGCCGGTTCCCCTTGCATCGTTGAAGCTGCTGCCTCCCAATCCCTGCCCGGTGCACGTGATCGCCGCGCCGGCCAACTATCGCAAGCACATCGGCGAGATCGGGGCGCGTTCGGTCAGCAAGGGACGCAGCGCGGAGCAGCAGGGGTTCTTCATGAAGGCCACGGCGTCGCTGGTCGGCGCGGGCGGCGCGATCGAACTGCCGCGCGGATCCACGCGCCGGTTCGACCACGAGTCGGAGCTCGCAGTCATCATCGGGCGGCGGGCGCGCAACGTGCCGCGCGCCGAGGCGATGGGGTACGTGTTCGGCTACAGCTGCCTCATGGACATCACCATGCGCATCGAGCCGGGCGTGGCCGAAGAGGAGCGCGTGACGCGCAAGTCCTTCGAGACCTTCACGCCGCTGGGCCCGTGGATCGTCACGGCCGACGAGATTGCCGACCCGCACGCGCTGCGCAACCAGCTGTGGGTCAACGGCGTGGCGAAGCAGGACGCCAACACGCGCGACATGATCGTCGACATACCGGCGCTGATCGAGCTGATCTCGTCCGTAATGACGCTCAATCCCGGCGACGTCATCGCGAGCGGCACGCCCGAAGGCGTGGGCCCGATCGTGCCGGGGGACAAGGTCACCATCGGCATCGAGTCGGTGGGCGAGATGACCCTGCAAGTGGTCGAGGCGGCGCAATTCGCGCCGCGCCGGTTCTAGGAGAAGCGAATGCACATCAAGCTGCGCACCCTGTTTGCCGCCGTCCTGCTCGCCGGGGCGGCCGTTCCGGCCCTTGCGCAGACATACCCGTCGCGCACCGTGCGCATCATCGTGCCGTTCCCGCCCGGCGGCGGGATCGACATAGTGATCCGCGCGGTGGCCGCCGAGCTGACCGAGCGCTGGAAGCAGGCCGTGGTGGTGGAGAACAAGCCCGGCATCGGCTCGATCGTGGGCGCCGAGGCGGTGGCGAAGGCGGCGCCCGACGGGTACACGCTGCTCGCCACGGTCAACCAGACCATCACCGCCAACCGGTTCCTGTTCAAGTCGCTGCCCTACGACCCGGACAAGAGCTTCGCCCCGGTCACGATCATGGTGAAGAGCGACCAGATGCTGCTCGCCAAGGCCGCGCTGCCGGCGAAGGACCTGCGCGAACTGGTGGCGCTCGCGCGCCGCGAGCCGGGCAAGCTCAACTACGGCTCGTACGGCAACGGCAGCCAGCCGCAGCTCGCCTACGAGCTGCTCAACAACCGCGAGAAGCTCGAGATCGTGCACATCCCGTACAAGGGCATAGCGCCGCTGCTGACGGCGCTGGCCGCGGGCGAGGTGGACCTCGCCACGGGGTCGGCGAACGTGGCGATGGGACTCATCAAGGGCGGCAAGGTGAAGCCGCTGGCCGCGGCCGGCAAGGAGCGCCTGCCCCAGTTCCCCGACCTGCCGACCACGGCCGAGCTGGGCTTCCCGTACCTGACCGCGTCGATCTGGTACGGCCTGTTCGCGCCGGCCGGGACGCCGGCAGCGCTGCTGGCGAAGATCAGCGATGACGTGCGCTCGGTGCTGCGCACCCCGGCGTTCGCCGAGCGCCACGCGACCTCCAAGGGCCTCGAAATCGTCGCCAACAGCCCGCAGGAGGTGGGGCCGGTCGTGCGCGACGAGGTGGCCGGGCTGGCCGAAATGGTCCGCGCCGCGCGCATCGAACCCGAGTAGGGCGGCGGGGCTGCGGGGTTGATTCAGGTCAATCCGGCGCGTGCCCCGGAGCCTACAATTCCGCCATGCAGCGGCCGGTCCGCGCCTCCCCACCCACCCGAGGAATTACCATGTCCCATTTCCATGCCGTCGCCTGGCTTGACCATACCGAAGCGCACGTGATGCACATCGCCAAGGACGACGTCGAGAAATTCACCGCCCGCGCCTCGGACAGGCATCCGCACCTGCACCACAAGCGCGGCTCGATCGGTCCCGGCAACCGGGCCGGGGATGCCGCCTACTTCGACGCCGTGGTGAAGCTCCTTGGCGACGCGCAGGAGGTCCTCATCGTCGGCCCGGGCAGCGCCAAGCTCGAGCTGATCAAGCACATCCACAAGCACCATGCCGGGCTGGTCGGGCGGGTGCTGGGGGTCGAGAGCGTCGACCATCCCACCGACGCGCAGGTCGTCGCGCATGCGCGCAGCTACTTTGCCGCCAAGGACCAGATGCTTGGCAAGGGTGGCCTCGAGCGCTGAAGTGGGATAGTTCGTCCGGCGGGCCGTCGCGGTACGGCCTGCCGTTGTTGGCGGCATCCGCATGTGCCTCAGCGCACAGATAGCCGCCGCTCCGGGCGCTATGTTGGCTCCATCGAGCCCAGCCCGGAGTTCCGCCATGTCCTATCTGAGAATGACCCAGTTCCTCAGGGATCCATCGAATCCCCCGAGGAGTGCGCATCCGGTGGAAAAGCAGGTCCGGGACGGGCACGTGCCGGCCCGCAAGGCGGTCGTTGTCCGGCTGAAACGACCGCACAGGAGGTTACCGGGTGGTTCGCCGGGGCCGCAAGCGCGGGGCACGGAATGAGCAACGCGCTGCGTTCCGTTCTCCTTGGCGCCGCGTGCGCGATGCTGGTCGCCGGTTGCGGCAGGAACGACACGCCCGCCGTTGCGTCCAACGGGCAGCCCTCGCAGATCGCGACGACCTCCCCTCCAATGATCCAGGTCTTTGCCCGGGATCCTTCGGTGCCCGACGCTAACGCCGCCTTCGCGGCACAGGACGCATTGGACAAGGCGCGCGGCAAGTGAGCCGGCCGGCGCGGCAGGAATCATTCATGCAATCCCACCCAACGGAGTACCACATGCACAAGCAGACCGGCATCAAACGGATATTCATGGCCACCCTCGGCGCGGCCGCAATTGCGCTTTCCGGATGCGCTTCGATAGGACCCGAAACGCGCGTCGTGCTGGGCGGCGCGAGCGAGGTTCCGTCGGTCAACACCGGCGCGTCGGGCTTCGCGAACTTCTGGGTGAACTCGGACAAGACGGTGAGCGGCACGATGACCACCAGCGGCGTCGACGGCCGGGCTGCGCATATCCACGTCGGGCTTCCCGGGACGAATGGCCCGATCGCCATCACCCTCGCGCAAACCAGCCCGGGCAACTGGTCGGTCCCGGCCGGGGCCAAGTTCACCCAGGGCCAGTA
>JAFEDL010000081.1 GCA_018241645.1 Pseudomonadota bacterium | reverse complement strand
GATCATCGACATCCCGTACCTGCGCGATCCCGGGTGGCGCGGCATGGCCGACTACATGCACTACGACGCGGACTACCGGCTCATCGTCGACAACCTCTCCGATTTTGCGCACCTGGCGTTCGTGCATACCCATACGCTGGGCGGGTCCGAGGAATACGCGTTCAAGACCAAGCCGGTGGCCGTGGAGCGGCTGGAGAAGGGCTTCCGGGTCGAGCGCTGGAGCATGAACTCCGCGCCGCCGCCATTCCACCGCAAGGTCGTCCGCGACGATGCGCCGCTCGACCGCCGCAACATCGGCCTCATGTACGTGCCCGGTGTCTTCTTCCTCGAAACCCTGTTCTCGCCAGCCGGTTCGGGCGCGGAGAAGGGCAACCTCGAGGGCGCCAGGCAGTACCGGAACTGCCAGTTCTTCACGCCCGAAACGCGCAGCAGCACCCACTTCTTCTGGAACTACCTGCACGATTACCGGCTTGACGACCCGACCATCGCCCTGTCCCTGCATGACAGCATGGTGGAAGGGTTCATGGAAGACAAATTCATCATCGAAGGCCAGCAGCAGGTCCTCGATGCGGATCCGGATTTCAAGATGCACGGCATCGTTTCGGACGCGCCGCTGGCGCACTTCCGCCGGGTGCTGCAGAAGATGATCGACGAGGAGCGCGCCGCCCGCCCGCGCGAAGCCCCGGCGGGCCCGGTCTCCGCGGCGGCCTGATGGAAATCGGCGAAGGGCTGCTGCGCCGCAAGCCCGGCGGCATGGGGGACGAGGAGTGGCGCCTGCGCATCGAGCTTGCGGCGTGCTATCGCATCTTCGATTTCTTCGGCTGGACCGAGCTGATCTACAACCACATCACGTTGCGTGTGCCGGGCCCGGAGCGCCACTACCTGATCAACCCGTTCGGGCTCAATTACAACGAGGTCACCGCCACCAACCTGATCAAGGTCCGGCTGGACGGGACCGCGGTCGACCCTTCCCCTTACCCGGTCAACAAGGCGGGCTTCATCATCCACGGCGCGATCCATGCGGTGCGCGAGGATGCCCACTGCATCATGCACACCCATACCACCGCGGGCATGGCCGTGGCGACCAAGCGGGCCGGGCTGAGGCATGACAATTTCTACGGCGCCCTGCTGATCGGCCGGGTGGCGTACCACGACTTCGAGGGCATCAGCGTTCACGCCGACGAGCAGCCGCGCCTGGTCGCGAGTCTTGGGGACAAGGACGTGCTGATCCTGCGCAACCACGGCCTGCTGGTCGTGGAGCGCAACGTTCCCGCGGCGCTCCGCCTGATGTGGCATCTACAGCGTGCCTGTGAGGTGCAGGCGCTCTCCGAATCGATCGACGGCCCGGACAACACCCTGAGCGACTCGGTGCGCAGGCGCAGCGCGGAGGACGCGGCCAACTTCGGACCTGCCGGCCAGCTGGAACGGCTCCTGATGGACAGCATCCTGCGGCGTGCCGGGGTTACGCTGGAATCGCTGGCGTGAGCCAGCCTTACGGCACATCTCCCAGAGCCAGCGCGGCAAAAGACGCAAGCCAGTGCTCACCTACGTAGTCGCCGCCGGTCGCCTGCGGCAAGCCGGCGCCAAGGTGTGCGTCCGCCGCTGATGCCCCGCCCGGCACGGCGTCGCCGAGGCGGCGCAGCGCCCAGGCGCGCGAAAGCGAAAGCCCGTCGAGGTGGGCGAATTGCGCATCGGTGCGATCCGGAACCACAGGAGGGGTGGCAAGCGGCCCGAGGCCCGCGGGCAGGAAGGCGTCCAGCCACGGCCTGAACTCATTTGGGGGCAGCACCTCGCGCATCAGCTGCGCTTCGGTCAGCGCCGGCGAGAGGAAGTCCGCGAGCGAGGGTTCGTACGCCAGCGGCGCATTGCGGTCCGCCAGGTGCCAGCGGCGGGCGGCGGATCCGACCTCGGCCGCGAGGGCGCGGTCTTCCGCGACGCGCGCGTAGTCGAGCGCCAGGATGCACGCAAAGGCCGTGCTCGGATGCATCCCGCTGCGGATCGGATAGGGCGCTTCGGCCAGGAAGGCGCGCATGCGCCCTGCCAGGTAGCCGGCAAGCGGCTGAAGCGCCGCGGCCCAGCGCCGCGCGTCCTCCCGGTCGCGCGCGAGACGGAGCGTTTCCGCCTGGAGTTCGAGCAGCCATGCCCAGCCGTACGGCCTTTCGAACGTGCGGCGTCCGGGCGCTTCGAAGTAGGCGCGCTCCGCCGCGATGGCCTGCCGCCCCAGATGCGCGTCAAGCACGCGCACGATCGCGGGCGCCTCGGCAAGCCCGGGCTGGTTGCGCAGGACCCTCACGAGGAGCCAGTGCATGTGCACCGCCGAGTGCCAGTCGTAGCTGCCGTAGAACGCCGGATGGATGGTATGCGGCGTCAGGTCGCCGGGCGCGGCGGCCAGCAGGTGGTCGAGTTTGCGCGGGTATTCGCGCGTGACGTTGGCGAGGGCCGCGCGCGCAAAGGCGGCGGCGAGCCCGGGCGTGAGCGACGCCACTAGATCACCCGCTTCCTGATCTGCGTGACCAGGACCTCGGCGACCACCACCACGCAGAAGATCGCAAACAGCACCATCGCCACCCGGTCCCACTGGAAGAGGTTGAGCGCCGTGTCCAGCGCCATGCCGATCCCGCCCGCGCCGACCAGGCCCAGCACCGCCGACTCGCGCACGTTGATGTCCCAGCGAAACAGTACCACCGCCCAGAAAGAGGGCTCCACCTGGGGCCAGTACCCCTTGGCGAGCACCGACAGCCAGGGCGCACCCGCAGCCGTGAGCGCCTCGACCGGCCCGGCGTTGCCCTCCTCGAGGGCTTCGCCGATCAGCTTGCCGACAAAGCCGATCGAGCGGAACGCGATGGCCAGCGTGCCGGCGAGTGCGCCGGGCCCGAACACCGCGACAAAGAGCAGCGCCCAGACCAGCGAATTCACCGAGCGGCTGGACACCAGCAGCAGCCGGGCAAGGTAATTCACCGGGCGGCTCGGCGTGACGTTGCGCGCAGCCAGGAGCGCGACCGGCACGGCCATGGCCACGGCGAGGATGGTGCCCAGGCTCGCGATGTGGAGTGTGTCGACGAGCGCGTCATGCACTCCCGCGGGGTAGTGATGGAACGCGATCGGCCACATGCGCCGCAACAGGTCCTGCATCTGCTCGGGGGCGTCGTAAAGGAACTCCGGGACGATTTCGACCGCGCGCGCGGAGGCGACGATCGCGGCGACGATGAACACGTAGACCGACCAGCGCGCCGCGCGCTGCGCGGGGCCGAACCGGCGCCAGGCCCGGCTCATTCCTCCTCCACCTTGCCGTGCTCGAGGAACACACCCCGGACCCACGCCGCCAGCACCTCGCCGGCCATGATCATGCCGATGATGCACAGCAGGATCGCGCATACGAAGTCGTAGTCGAAGCGCTGGAATGCGGCAAACAGCGTCCCGCCTATGCCGCCGGCGCCGACGATGCCGACCATGGTCGAGTTGCGCAGGTTCGAGTCCAGCTGGTAGGTGGCAAAGCCGATGAAGCGCGAGAACACCTGCGGCAGCACCCCGTAGCTGACCAGGCTCATGAACGGCGCGCCGGTGGCGCGCACGGCTTCGACCTGCTTCAGCGAAATCTCCTCGATCGCCTCGGCAAACAGCTTGCCGATGAAGCCGATCGAGCCGACGGCGAGGGACAGGATCCCGGCCAGCGCGCCGAACCCCACTGCTTTCACGAACAGGATTGCGACGATCACGGGGTGGAACGACCGGCAGAGGGCGATCAGCGCGCGGGCGGGCCACGAGGCCCATGCGGGCATGAGGTTGCGCGCGGCCGCAAGGCCGATCGGCAGCGAGACGAGGATGCCCAGGCACGAGGCCAGCACCGCGATCTCGAGGCTTTCGGCAAGGCCCGTGAGCAGCGCGTCGGGCTGCTCGATGTGCGGCGGAAGCATGCGGGCGATGAATCGCGCACCGTTGTCGAGGCCGGAGACGAAGCGCGCCCAGGTGAAGTCCAGGCGCGAGCATGCGTAAGCGACGTACGCGGCCAGCGCCAGCCAGGCGGCCGCGGTCAGCGGATTGCGCCTGAAGTCCCGCGCAGAGGGGGCTGCTACCTTCATTGCGGCGGCCTAGTCCCCGGTAGCCGCAATCCGGAACTCCACCACCGCCTCCATGCCCCGCAGGGTCTCCGAAAGCCTGCGGATATTGGACTCGTCAAGCGTGCTGAGCACCATGCGGTAGTCGAAGTACTTGCCTTCGCCCACCATGCGGTAGTTCAGGCTGGCGACCTTGAACCCATGCGCGCCGATCAGCTCGCGCAATTCCGGCTCCGGCATCACGGCGTTGCGCGCGAAGCGGGCCGAGAAATGGTGGAACGACTGGATCGGCATCTTCAGCTCGATCCAGCGGAACAGGGACAAGGTGCCCAGGGTAAGCGCGGTAGCGATGCCGGCCGGGAAGTAGAAGCCGATGCCCATCAGGATGCCGATGGCCGCCGTCATCCAGATTGAGGCCGCGGTGGTGAGCCCGCGCACCGAGAGGCCTTCCTTGACGATCACCCCGGCGCCGAGGAAACCGATGCCGGTCATGATGCCCTGGGCCATGCGCGTCGGGTCGAGGGCGATCCGGATCGATGCCTGCGGGACGAACCACATCGCCTCGTACACCGTCACGAGCATCAGCAGGCTCGATGCCGTGCATACCAGCGTGTGCGTGCGAAAGCCCGCCGGGCGGCCGTGGAAGCTGCGCTCCAGGCCGATCATGCCGCCGGCAAATACAGCCGCCAGCAGGCGGAAGACCATTTCCGTGTATTCGTTGTTCATTGCAGCCAACCCTCCCCGCCGTAGATCTCCTTCAGCACCCCTTCGTCCAGGCCCGCGGGGCCGCCGTCGTAAACGATCGTCCCGCCCGACATCCCGATGATGCGGTCCGCGAAGCGCTTCGCGAGTTCCACGTCGTGCATGTTTACCATCACCGGGATCGAATTGCCGCGGCATATGGAACTGATGAGCGCCATGATCTCGACCGAGGTCTTGGGGTCGAGCGAGGAGGTGGGCTCGTCGGCGAGCAGCAGCTTGGGCTCCTGCATGATCGCGCGCGCGATGCCGACGCGCTGGCGTTGGCCGCCGGACAGGCTGTCGGCGCGCTGGTTGGCCAAGCCCGCCAGGCCAACGGTGTCCAGCAGGGAAAAGGCGCGGTCGATGTCGGCTTGCGGGTATTTCCTCAGCCACGCCTTCCACGGCGACACGTAACCGAGGCGCCCGCAGAGGAGGTTTTCCATCACGCTGAGCCGCTCCACGAGGTTGTATTCCTGGAACACCATGCCGATCTGCCGGCGGGCGAGCCGCAGGCCCTTGCGGTCGAGCTTTACCAGGTCTTCGCCCTGGAAGCGGATTTCCCCGGCGGTCGGCTCGACCAGACGGTTCACGCAGCGGATCAGGGTCGACTTGCCTGTGCCCGAGGGACCGATGATGGCCGTGATCCCCGTCGCGCCGATCTCCAGCGAGATGCCGCGCAGCACGGGCTTGCCGCGCGCATATTCCTTGTCGAGGTTGCGGATCGACAATGCCGAAGCGGTCATTTCTTTCCAGCCGCCCCGGCGCGCGCCTTCTCCTGCTCGAACGCGGTCGCGGTGAACGACTGGCCGCTGTCCCGGGCCACCTGGCGCACGACTTCCCAGTCTTTCTTGTAATCGATCGGCAGCCAGCGGTCCGCGCCCTGGAAGCCCTTCACCATCTCGGGCGTGTAGCGGAACGCGTAGCTGCACTCGCGGATCTTCTGCTGCAGGGCCGGCGCCAGGTCGTGCGCCATCGACAGTCCGCCCGGCGGGAAATTGCGGCTCTTCCAGATGATGCGGAAATCGGTCATCCTGACGAGGCCGCGCTCTGCCATGCGCACCAGGATGTCGTTTGCGATCGGCGCGGCGTCGAAGTCCCCGGCGGCCACCCCGGACACCGAATTTTCGTGCTTGCCCGAGAACAGCACCTTGTAGTCCTTGTCCGGCACGAGGCCCTCGGCCGGGAAGAGCGAACGCGGCGCGAGGTTGCCGGAGTTCGAGGAGGGCGTGGTGTGGGCGACCCGCTTGCCCTTGAGGTCGGAAAGCTTCTGGAACGGGCTGGCGGACCGCACGATCACCCAGAGCTGGTAACCCTGCGGTCCGCCCGCGTCGCCGCGGATTCCGACCGGGATCGCGCCGGCCACGTTGACCGCGAAGGCCGTGTCCCCCGAGGACATGGTTCCGAGGTGCATGCGCCCGGAGCGCATCGCCTCGATCGCCGCGGCGCTCGAGTACACGTCGTAGAAGCGCACCTTGCGCGCCGTGCACTTCGCGAGGTGCTCGACGAAAGGTTCCATTAGTTTCTTGAACACCGCCGGGTCTTCGAGCGGGGAGTTGGTGAAGAACAGGGTCTCCGGATCCTTGCGGCGCTTCGGGTCCTTCGGCAGGTCGGCGAGCAGGTCGCCGTCCTCGTCGCAGTAGGGGGTGTCGAGTTCGCCCCGGTGCTTGCAGGCATCCTGCGCAAACGCGCTCGAAACGAACACCGCAGCGGCGCAGGCCGCGAGGGTGGATACGAGTGATTGCATGGGCCCTCCGCCCGGTGTTACAGACTTGTGACACCCAGTTTACCGGCAGGCCGAGACCCCCAGCAAGCCCGTTTTCCGGCGCTCTTTCAATGGGTTCTGACATTTCGCGCCAGTCGTGCCGGGAAGGGCGGATGCTAGAATCCCCGCATGAAACTCAATGTGGTCGTGCTGGCCGCCGGCCAGGGCAAGCGCATGCATTCCGACCTTCCCAAGGTCCTGCATCCGCTTGCCGGGCGCTCGCTGCTGGGCCGCGTGGTCGATACGGCTCGCGCGCTGGAAGCCTCGAAGATCGTCATCGTGTACGGCCATGGCGGCGAGCAGGTGCGCACGGCGTTCGCCAATGACACCGACCTTGCCTGGGCGGAGCAGGAGGAACAGCTCGGCACCGGCCACGCGGTGATGCAGGCGCTTCCGCTCGTGGACAAGGACGCGGAGGTGCTGGTGCTGTACGGCGACGTGCCGCTGATCCGCGCCGAATCGCTGCACGCGCTGGTGAAGGCCTCGCACGGCGGCCTCGGGATCATGACTGCCGTGGTGGCCGATGCCTCGGGCTACGGCCGCATCGTGCGGGACGGGCGCGGCCGCGTGCTGCGCATCGTGGAGCACAAGGATGCGAACGAGGCCGAGCGCGCGATCCGCGAGTGGAACACGGGATTCCTCGCCAGCAGCGCGGCGCGGCTCTCGGGGTGGCTGTCCCGCGTGAAGAACGAGAACGCGCAGAAGGAGTACTACCTCACCGATGTGATCGCCCTGGCGGTGGCCGACGGGCTGGCGGTGAAGACGACCCATCCCGCGCACGTTTGGGAGGTCGAGGGCGTGAATTCCAGGCGCCAGCTGGCCGAACTCGAGCGCATCCACCAGCGCGAAGTCGCCAACGGCCTCCTCGAGCAGGGCGTCGCGCTCGCCGACCCTGCGCGGTTCGACGTGCGCGGCACGCTGGCCTGCGGCCGCGACGTGGCCATCGACGTGAACTGCGTGTTCGAAGGAACGGTCAGGCTCGGCGACCGCGTGAAGATCGGGCCGAACTGCGTGCTGAAGAATGTCACCGTTGCCGCCGACACCCAGGTCAATGCCTACTCGCTGCTCGAAGAGGCGACGGTCGGCGCGAATTGCCGCATCGGTCCCTACGCCCGGCTGCGGCCCGGCGCGGCGCTGGCCGACGAGGTGCACATCGGCAATTTCGTCGAGGTGAAGAACAGCCGCATCGGGAAAGGCTCCAAATCCAACCACCTCGCGTACGTAGGCGACAGCGACGTGGGCAGCAAGGTCAACATCGGCGCGGGCACCATCACCTGCAACTACGACGGCGTCAACAAGAGCCGCACGGTGATCGAGGACGGGGTGTTCGTCGGCTCCAATGCCACGCTGGTGGCGCCGGTCACGATCGCGAAGGATTCGTACATCGGGGCGGGCTCCACCATCAGCAAGGACACGCCGCCCGGCCAGCTCACCGTCGCGCGCTCAAAGCAGGTCTCCATACCGTCGTGGAAGCCACCGAAGAAGAAGGGGTAAGTCCATGTGCGGCATCGTAGGCGCAGTTGCCCGGCGCAACATCGTTCCCATCCTGCTGGAGGGCCTCAAGCGCCTGGAGTATCGCGGCTACGACTCGGCCGGCGTGGCGGTCATCAATGGCCGCTTGAAAAGGCTCCGGTCGACCGGCCGCGTCGTGGAGCTTGAGAAGCTCTCCAACGAACAGCACCTCGACGGCCACACCGGCATAGCCCACACGCGCTGGGCGACGCATGGCGTGCCTTCCGAAAAGAACGCGCACCCGCACGTCTCGGGCGGCGTGTCCGTGGTGCACAACGGCATCATCGAAAACCACGAGGAAATGCGCGCCAGGCTTGCCGCGCAGGGCTATGCCTTCGTGTCCGACACCGACACCGAGGTCGTCGCGCACCTGATCAAGTCCAATCTCGGCAGCGGCGGGACGCTCTTCGATGCGGTAAGGAAATCGGTGGGCCAGCTGGTGGGCGCGTACGCGATCGCGGTGGTGTCCGAGGACGAGCCGGACCTGCTGGTGGTGGCGCGCATGGGCGCCCCGTTGCTGCTCGGCATCGGCAACGGCGAGAACTTCGCCGCATCCGACGCCTCGGCTCTGGTTCAGGTCACCCAGCAGGTGGTCTACCTCGAGGAAGGCGACGTCGCCGAAATCCGGCGCGACCGGACCACGATCGTCGACAAGACGGGCGCCACGGTCGAGCGCCCGGTGCAGACCAGCGGCCTGTCGGCGGCGGCCGTCGAACTGGGCGAATACCGCCACTACATGCAGAAGGAGATCTTCGAGCAGCCGATCGCCGTGGCGAACACGCTCGAGATGGTGACCGGCGCGCAGTCGATCTCCCCGCAGCTGTTCGGGGCGGCGGCGGACCGGATCTTCAAGGACGTCGATTCGGTCCTGGTCCTCGCCTGCGGCACCAGCCTGAACGCCGGGCTGGTGGCGCGCTACTGGATCGAGGAACTCGCCGGGATTCCCTGCGACGTGGAAATCGCGAGCGAATACCGCTATCGCGTCTCCGTGCCCAACCCGCGCTGCCTGGTCGTGACGATCTCCCAGTCGGGCGAAACCGCCGACACCATCGCCGCGCTCAAGCACGCGAAATCGATCGGCCATAAATACTGCCTCTCGATCTGCAACTCCCCCGAAAGCTCGCTGGTGCGCGAATCCGAACTGCGGTTCCTGACCCGGGCCGGCCCCGAGATCGGCGTCGCCTCCACCAAGGCGTTCACCACCCAGCTCGCCGCGCTCGTGCTGCTGACGCTGGTGCTGGCCAAAGTGCGCGGCAAGCTGTCCAAGGAGCGCGAACTCGAGGTGCTTCACGCGCTGCGCCACCTGCCGGTCGCCATGCAGAAGGTGCTGCATGTCGAGCCGCAGGTGAAGATGTGGGCCGAGAAGTTCGCCACCCGCCACCACGCGCTGTTCCTCGGCCGAGGCGTGCACTACCCGATCGCGATGGAAGGCGCCCTCAAGCTGAAGGAGATTTCCTACATCCACGCCGAAGCCTACGCGGCCGGCGAGCTCAAGCACGGGCCGCTCGCGCTGGTGGACAAGTTCATGCCGGTGGTGGCGATAGCCCCCAATGACACGCTGCTCGAGAAGCTCAAGTCCAACCTGCAGGAAGTGCGCGCCCGCGGCGGGGAACTGCACGTCCTCGCCGACGAGGACACCAAGCTC
>JAFEDL010000080.1 GCA_018241645.1 Pseudomonadota bacterium | reverse complement strand
GGCACCATCGCGTCGTAGCGGTTGTTGCGGATGCCCATCTTCACCTTGTGCTCGAAGTCGATGCCTTCGACCCGCTCGAGGAACCCGTGCACGAAGTGCTGGCGCGACTGCTCGCCGTCCGAGACGATGTCGATGCCGGCATCCTCCTGCTCCTTGATCCACAGCAGCGTTGCATCGCGCTTGGCGGCGGCGAGGTCCGCGCCCGAGGCCTTCCATTGCGGCCAGAGCTTCTGCGGCTCCGCCAGCCATTCGGGTTTGGGCAGGCTGCCTGCGATGGTGGTCTTGAACATGGGTGTCTCCGGGATTGTAGGTATGCGGGAAGTCTACACGCAGCGCCGGCGCCGCCTAACCCTGCGCGCGGTAGGCGTCCGGCTCCCGCTTCACCGTGGCCACAAGCAGCCAGGCCGCGAGCTGCACTGCGCCGAGGACGGCAAATGCGAGCGAATAGCTTTCTACGGGGTAGCGTCCCCCGTCGGCGGGGTAGAGGCGCAACAGCATGCCGGTGCCGATCTGCGCCATGAAGGCGTAGACGAAGGTCGACACGTTGAGCGCCGTGTTCAGGCGGCCCGAGACGGCCACCGAAAAGTGGCGCGAGAGGATCGCATAGGCGAGCATTGCCGCGAGGGATCCGAACGCATAGGTGAGCAGGAGGGGGAGCTTCGCAATCCCGGGCGCGAAGGCGAGCGCGAAAAATCCCGCCACCGCGACCGCGGTGCCCCATTTCAGGAGCGCCAGGCGGGACACGCCCCGGGCCGCCATGCGGTCGGCGCCCTGCCCGAAGGCGATCGATGCGACCGCGTACGTCAGGGCCGCCCACATCAGCCAGCGCGCGGCTTCGCCCCGGGCGAGCCCCTGCGTGTCCATGAGCCATGGCACAAGCCACAGCCCGAACAGCGCCTGGTAGGTGCCCTGGATCAGGATCAGCGGCATGCCAATGCGCCAGAAGACCGGTGTGGCGAAGATGGCCGAAATCTTCGACCACTGCTCGCCCCAATGTTCCCTGGCGCCGGCCAGCGGCTTTTCCGGGACCGCCAAGAAGATCCAGGCAGACACCACGAGCGAAAAGAGCGCCAGTCCCGCGAACATGCCGCGCCAGCCGGCGATTTCGGCGGCGAACTCGACCGGGACGGTGGCGGCCACCGCGCCGAGTGCGCCCGCGGCGATGGTCCATCCGTTCAGCGTCGCCAGCCGGTCGAGCGGAAACCAGATCGTGAACGCCTTCATCGAACCCATCAGGCAGGCGGACACGCCGAGTCCGATCAGCACGCGTCCGAGGACCAGCGTGGCGAGGCCGTCGGCCGCGGCGAACACCGCGGCCCCCGCGCCCGCGACCACGAGCAGCGACGCGGTGACCCGGCGCGGGCCGTACCGGTCGAGCAAGATGCCCAGCGGGATCTGGGTGGCGGCAAACGCAATGAAGTAGGCGCTCGTCAGCAGGCCGAGCTCGGAGGACGTGAGTGAGAATGCCCCGGCGATGTCCTTGGAAATGACCGCATTGACGTTGCGGAACAGGAACGACAGGAAGAACCCGGTAGCGAACGGGAGGAAGACGACCGCAAGGAGCCGTGCCGGCAGGGGGAGAGGGGCGGATGCGACCGCAGGGGTGCTCACTCCCGCATTTTAATGGGGTTACTCGGTCGCCGCGGTTTGCGATGCCGAGCCCTTGTCCCAGAACACGATGCGGCTGTGCAGGAAGCGGATCGACAGGCTGCCCGCGATGCCCAGCACCGCAAGGCTGATCAGCGCCGCGAACATGGTGTTGGTTTCGAGGTTCACGGCGGCCGCGCTGATCAGGTAGCCCAGTCCCTTGGTCGAGGAGACGAACTCGGCGACGACCGCGCCGATCAGCCCCAGCACCACGGCGATCTGCAGCCCGGCGAAGATGTGCCCGGCGGCCGAGGGGATCTTGATGCGGGTGAGGATGTGCCAGGGGGAAGCCGAGAAGGCGTGCATGAGGTCGAGCAGCGCCGGGTTGGTCTGCTTGAGGCCCACCGCGGTGTTGATGAACATCGGGAAGAAGCACACCAGCGCGACCATCACGACCTTGGATTCGAGCCCGAACCCGAACCAGACGATGATCAGCGGGGCGAGCGCCACCTTGGGCATGGACTGCAGCGCCACCACGTAGGGCAGGAACGTCTGCTCGACGGTGCGCGACTCGGCGAACAGGCACCCGAGCAGGAAGGCGAGCGTGCAGCCGAGCGCGTAGCCGAAGACCATCGACTGCAGCGTGAAGAAGAAATGCTTCCAGAACAGGCCCTCGATGTATCCGCGCTGCAGGGCTTCCAGCACCGCGTACGGCGTCGGCAGGATGAAGTTCGGCACCTTGAAGACGCGGATCGCCGCTTCCCAGAGGGCAACCAGCACGACGAAGGCGATCGCGGGGTAGAGGAAGGTCCTGATCCGGTCGCTCATCGGTGCGCCCTCAGTCGAACTTCACGAGGTCGGAGAACAGCGCGCGCAGGGCATTGCAGTGCTCCGCGAACGGCTTTTCGGCCATGGTGCCGAGCGTGCGCGGCCGCGGCAGGTCGACCTCGAACTCCCGGATGGTGCGTCCCGGCCGGGCCGACAGGACCACGATGCGGTCCGACAGGAACACCGCCTCGGGGATCGAATGGGTGATGAACATGACGGACTTCCCGGCCGCCATCCAGATGCGCTGCAGCTCCATCATCATGTGCTCGCGCGTCATGGCATCGAGCGCCGCGAACGGCTCGTCCATCAGCAGCAGGGCCGGGTCGTGGATCAGGCCCCGGGCGATGCCGACGCGCTGCTGCATCCCGCCGGAGAGCTCCCCGGGATAGTGGCTGGCGAACTTGTCGAGGCCCACCAGCTTCAGCAGTTGCATCGCCTTGGCGCGTCCGCCCTCCAGGTCGAGCCCGAGCGTGCGCACCGGGAGCAGCACGTTGTCGAGCGTGGTCTGCCAGGGCAGCAGCGTGGGCTGCTGGAACACGATGCCCACATCCGGGCGCGGCCCGGTGATCGGGGCGCCGCGCAGCGTCACCGAGCCGCCGGAAGGCTTCAGCAGTCCCGACACCACCTTCAGCAGGGTGGACTTGCCGCAGCCCGAAGGGCCGAGCACCGAAAGGAACTCGCCTTGCCCGAGCGTGGCGCTGAGGCCCTCCAGGGCCTTCACCGGGCCTCGCGACGAGGTGTAGGTGACGGCCAGGCTGTCCGCGCGGAAGATCGGGTCGCTCATAGCCACGAGCGGGACGCCGGCGCGATCACGGCGACGGTCACTGCGGCTGTATCCCCAGCTGCTTTGCGAGGGCGCCGAAGCGCTCGATGTCCTTCTGCATCGCCGCCGCGAACTGCTCGGGCGTGCTGCCCACGGGCTCGAGGCTGCGCGCGGCGAACTCCTTCCTCCCGTCCGCGCTCTGCACGTACTTCGCCGTCTCCGCCTGGATGCGGTCGACGATCGCCCTGGGCGTGCCGGCCGGCGCCACCAGGCCGTACCAGAACGACGAGTCGAAATTCTTCAGCCCCACCGATGCGCCGGCATCCGAGAACAGCGGGACCGAGGGCATGGATTGCGTCGGGGTGGTGACCCCGTAGGCCTTCAGCTTCCCGGAGTTCACCAGCGGGGTCGAGGCGCCCGGATTGTCGAGGAACACGGACACCTGGTTGCCGATGAGGTCCGGGTAGACCTGCGAGGCGCCCTTGTAGTTGATGTCCGCCATCGAGGTCCCGGTCAGGGCCTTGAGCTGCAGCGTGAGGAGGTACCCGATCGTGGAAGTGCCCACGTTCGCGAAGTTCAGCTTGCCCGGATTGGCCCTGGCGTAGGCGACCAGCTCGCCGATCGAGTTGGCCGGCAGGGCGGAACTCCCCAGCAGCACGAACGAGGTGTTGCCGATCATCGTGATCGGCGCAAAGCTCCTGAGCGGGTCGTAGGGCACGTTCTTCTGCAGCACCATCGCGCCCGGATGGGTGCTCGAGGTCGCGATGCCGATCGTGTAACCATCCGGCGCGGCCTTGGCCACCGCATCGGAACCGATCGTCCCGCCCGCGCCGCCGCGGTTCTCGACCACGACCGGCTGGCCGAGAGCGTCGGCGAGCTTCGCGGCCACCGAACGCGCGGTGAGGTCGGTGCCACCGCCCGGCGGGAAGGGCACCACTAGCTTGAGCGGATGCGCGGGCCAGGCCTGGGCGTGGGCCATGCCGCTGAACGCGGCGAGCAGCAGCAGGAGCATCGGGCGTCTCATTTCTTCACCTCCGGGTACATGACGGCATCGCCGTGCCGGTACATCTCCTCCATTTCCGCCTTGGAGATGCGGTCGACCGTGGTGCCGCGGATCGCCGCCAGCTGCTCGGCGAGGATGTTGCGCTTCACTTCCGCGGCAAGGATGTTCACGCGGCCGTAGCACTCCGACACGGTGCGCCCGAGGACGGTGATGCCGTGGCGCTTCATCAGGATGCAGTTGGTGTCCTGGATGAAAGTCTTGATCGGCGCCACGTCCTCCTCGACGTTGATGTGCGCCGGCAGGAAGTGCACCGGCTTCTGCATCAGGTACGAGAAGGTAAGCCCCACCGGGCGAAATTCCTCGACGCCCGCGGCGAGGTAGGCAATGGTTTCGTCGTGGTGCAGGTGGATCACGCAGTTGATGTCCGGCCGAAGGCGCAGCATTTCCCGGTTCATCTGGTGGCCCACGGTGGTCGCCCGGTCGCCATGCAGGATCCGCCCAAAGGGGACGTCGGTGATCACGACGTCGTCGATGCCCATTTCCTCGAGCGAAACGCCCTGGCACTTCACGTAGCACACGCCTTCCGGGTAGTCCGGGTGGGGCGCGCGCATCACCATGTTGCCCACAGCGGCCTGCACATACCCGCGCGCCGCGAGGCGGTGCGCGTAGAGTACGTACTGCCCGGCGAAATCGCGGTCGAACCTTACCGCCGGATCCGGGGCGAGCTGGTTGACTTGGAAGCGGGGTTCGGGGGCGTTCATGGGACCTCCTAGGGAAGTTTCTTCGCGTCCGCCAGCACCGCGGCGGGGTCGAAATTGTTCATCGCCGGGACGAGGGCATTGGTATAGAGCGAGTTCAGGTCGATGGCGGTCGTCTGGATCTGCCCGCCGTCGGCCATCACCTGCACCATGTTCTTCCACGCGCCGGCCGGGTATTCGCCCCAGCGCGGGGCTTCGCCCTTTGGAAACGCCAGGTACTTGTCGTAGCGCGCATTCAGCAGCGCCACGCTGTCGGCGAGGATCTTCGCCTCGTTGGCGCCCGGCGGCTTCAGGGAGGGGTCTTCCTTCCAGGCCGCCTTCACGCATCCGGGGCGGTTGACGTTGCAGGCCAGCGTCGCCTTGGCGAGCGCCCGCCCGAACGCCGCAAGCAGCTTCGGGTTGCTGCGGATCGTGTCCTCGTGGGCGATGATCCCGTTGGAAAAGAGGTCGAGGTATTTCTGCGGCATCTTCAGGCGGCGCAGCGCCGTGCCCTGGGTCTCGAGCTGGGTGTGCATGGTCTCGAACAGGTTCAGCGCATCGACCCGGCCGTCCTTCAGCGCGAGGAAGGCCGGCGCGCCCAGGCCCGTGGGCACGAGCTCCAGGTCGCGCCCGACCTCGAGGCCCATTTCCTTGAACATCGCGCGGGTCAGGGGAATGTTGCCGAATGTCAGCGCGCCCACGCCGATCTTGCGGCCTTTCAGGTCGGCGAGGGTCTTGACGGGAGACCCCGCGAGCACCGCGAATTCCCACACGTTCTCGCGGATCACGTTGTAGATGAACTTGAGCGGCAGCGGATCCTTGCCCGGCTGGCGCGAGATCACCAGCGGGTCCGGGTTCGGGAACCCGACCGTGACCCGCTTGGCCACGATCTGCGGCAACAGCACGGCGCTGCCGTTGAACACGATGGTTTCGACCTCGATGCCTTCCTCGGCGAGGTAGCCGAGGTATTTGGCCACGAGCAGCTGGCCGTTGACGACCGTGAGCGGGCTGACCAGGCCGAATGTGATCTTCTGCTGGGCGCCGGCCGCCGCGCACCACAGGCCCAGGGCCAGCAGGAGGATGCGCGCGCTCATTGCGCGGCCCTGGCGCGCGCGACGATCGCCGCGCTGTCGAACCGGTTCATCTCGGGCACCAGCGCGTTGGTGTAGCAGGTCTCCACCGGGATGTCCTTGGTGGAAAGCTGCCCGCCCTCATACAGCGTCGCGGCGAAATCCTTCCAGGCCTGGGCCGGGAACTCGCCCCAGCGGCGCTTCTTCTGGTCGTCGAAGTCGAGGTACTTGTTGAACCGCGCGTCCATGATCTTGATCGCATTGCGGATGTTGGTCGCCTCGTCGCCGCTGGTGGGCTTCTGGTTCGGGTACAGCGTCCAGAAGGCCTTTACGCATGCGGCGCGGTTGACCTCGCAGAACACCGAGGTCTTGGCGATTGCGCGGCCGAACGCGATGAGCGACTTCGGGTCGTCGCGGATCATGTCCTCGTGCGCGACGAAACCGTTGGAGAAGAGGTCCTTGTACTTCTTCGGCATCGCAAGGCGCCGGATCGCCGTGCCCTGCACTTCCAGGGTGGCGTGCTGGGAATCGAAGAGGTTGAGCGCATCCACCCGTTTCTCGCGGAAGGCGAGGAACGCCGGCGCGCCGACGCCCACGGGCAGGAGCTCGGCTTCGAAGCCCAGTTCCTTGAACATCGCCTTGGTGATCGGGATGTTGCCGAAGGACAGGGCGCCCACGCCGATTTTCTTGCCCTTCAGGTCCTTGAGGTCCCTGATCGGCGAGTCGGCCGGGACGATGAATTCCCAGGCCGATTCGCGCGTGGCGTTGTAGAAATACTTGATTGGCAGGGGATCCTTGCCGGGCTGGCGCGAGATCATGAGGACGTCGGGATTCGGGTAGCCGACCTGCACGCGCTTCGCGGTCATCTGCGGCAGCAGGGTGCCGGTGCCGTTGAACTCGACGATCTCCACGTCGATGCCTTCCTCCTTGAAAAAACCGAGCGCCTTGGCCGCGACGATCACGCCCTGGGAAAGCGTCACCGAGGTGACGTTGCCATAGACCAGCTTGGTCTGCGCGCGGGCAACCGGTGCCGCCGAGACCGCAGCTGCGGCGGCGAGCGCCAGAAGGATTGAACGGGATTGCTTCATGTGTGGCTCCGCAAAACGGTATTTGGCTGACGGTGCAAGATACGGGCCAGCGCGCCGGCCAGCCTACGCGGCGGCGAATGCCGCGGGCATAGTGTACCCGGCGTATTCCTGCTCCAGCAGCCGGGCGAAACCGATGGTCGACAGGTCGCCGAGATAGGGGCCGACAACCTGGACGGCGATCGGCAGGCCTCCCGGACTGCGGCCGATCGGCGCGACGGTGGCCGGCAGGTAGCTGACCGTGGCGATGCCCTGCCAGAATCCCTGTGCGTTGTACGGCACCTGGCGGCCGTCGATATCCAGCTTGCGGGTGTCGCGCGCGCCAGCCTCGTCGATCGGGAACGCGGGGACCGGCGTGCCCGGGATCAGCAGCAGGTCGTGGTCCCTGAAATAGTCCGCCCAAGCAGCGCGCAGCCCCATGCGGGCCTCGTGCGCCGCGCACCAGTCGCGATGGTACTGGGCGAGCCCGCGCGCGGCGAGGGCCGGCGGGCTCATGTCGTCCGCCGCGTATTTCGCGGCTTCGGCCAGCGTCTGCTGGAATGCGGCGTCGTTCATGCGTGCCGCGGTGACGCCGCGCACGAAGCGCATGAACATGGCCTGGTGCTTCTGCGCGTCGATGGGCAGGGATGCCGGCGTCACTTTCGCACCCTTCTTGCGCAGCCAGGCGGCCAGCGACTCCAGGCCGGTGCGCACCGAATTCGCCAGGGGGCTGGTTTCGATGTCGGTGAGCAGCCCGATCCGCAGGCCCTTGATGGTTTTGGCGCGCGATGCAGGGAGCTTGAGCGTCCATCCCGCGGCATCGTCTTCGAGCGGTCCGGCCACGGCACGCAGGAACGGTTCGAGGTCGCGCGCGCTGCGCGCGATCGGCCCGAGCACGGAGAGGTCGGGCGTGGCGAGCGCGGGCGTGAGCGAATGCCCGCGCGTGGGCACTACGCCGAAGCTCGGCTTGTGCGCATACAGCCCGCAGAAGCTGGCCGGTACGCGGATCGAGCCCGCCAGGTCGCTGCCGAAGTCGGCGGCCGACAATCCGGCCGCCACGGCCGCGGCTCCGCCGCCCGAAGAACCGCCCGGCGTGCGGGCGAGGTCGTAGGGATTGCGGGTGGTGCCGTAGACCGCGTTGTAGGTCTGCAGGTCCTGCAGCAGCAGCGGCACGTTGGTCTTGCCGAGCACCACCGCTCCGGCGGCCTGCAGGCGCTCGATTGCGACCGAGGTGTAGTCGGCGACGTTGTCCTTGAAGGCCGGGTTGCCCCAGGTCGTCTTGAGGCCTTCGACATTGAAGGACTCCTTGACGGTCATCGGCAGCCCGTGCAGCGGGCCCCAGGATTCGCCCTTCCTCAGCGCGCGGTCCGCGGCTTTCGCCCGCTTGCGCGCGCGCTCGAAATCGCGCACCACGACCGCGTTCAGCGCCGCGTCGTGCTTTTCGATGCGCTTGATGTAGTGGTCGAGCAGTTCGAGTGCGGAGACCTTGCCCGAGCGCAGCCTGGCGGCGAGGGCGGTGGCAGAGGAAAATGCGATGTCTTGGGGCATAGCTTGCCTCAGGCGGTTTGCGGGGAATAGGTGCCGCGGCCGACGGCGACCAGCTTGCCGTCCGGGCCGAATACGTCGATGTCGACTACTGCGGTGCTCTTGCCGGCCCGGCGCACCACCGCGGTAGCGTCGATGTAATCGCCCACCGAGGGACGCAGGTAATCGATGCGCAGGTTGATGGTGGGCACGCCCCCGCCGACCAGCATGCCGATCGCGAAATCGCCCACGGTGTCGATGAACGAGGCAACCGGTCCGCCATGGAACTGCTTGGTGCCGGCGCGGCGCTCGAGCTCCGGGCGCAGGGGCATGCGCGCGGAGAAGGTGCTTGCGGCGTGGTCCAGGCCGAGGACCTTGAGGCCGAGAAAGCCGATGAAGGGCGAGCGGTCGAACATCGCCTGGATGTCGGCGGCCTCGAGCTTCTTGGGGGCTTCGCTCATGGCTTCACCACGACCTTGCCGAACACCTCGCGGTCCTCGAGCATGCGGAAGGCCTCGTTGGCCTGCGACAGGTTGAATTCCTTGTCGATGACGGGCTTGAGCTTTCCGGTCTTGAGCATGTCGATCAGCGTGTGCAGGTCCTCGCGCATCCAGCCGTTCGAACCCAGCACCTGCAGCTCGAACGTCCAGATGAAGCGGATGTCCTCCTGCGGGTCGTAGCCGGCCGTCGCACCGCAAGTCAGGAGGCGTCCGCCGCGATGCAGGACGCGCATCGACTTCACCCAGGTGTCGCCGCCGGTGAAGTTCACCACCACGTCCACGCCGTCCTGGAACTTGCGCCGGTGGGGCTTGCCGAACTTCTCGAACACCCACTTCATGAAATCGTGCTTCTTGTAGTCGAGCAGGTGGTCCGCGCCGAGTTCGCCCAGGCGCCTGAGCTTGTCCCCGGTCGACGCCGCGGCGATGACTTCGGCGCCGGCGAGCTTGGCCAGCTGCACGCAGCAGGTGCCCACGCCGCCCGAGGCGCCGAGGATCAGCACCTTTTCCTTCGCCGCGACCTTGCCGATCGTGACCATCATGCGCAGCGCCGTGCCATAGGCGACGGGCAGGCATGCGGCGGCCTCGTACGAAACTTCGGGCGGCAGCTTGACCAGGTGGTGATCCGGCACGGCGCAGTATTCCGCGAGGCCGCCGGGGCGCATCTCGCCGAGCAGCCCGCCGGGGCCCTTGCGGTCCACCGGGTCGACCATTACGCGGTCGCCGACCTTCCATTCCTTGACCTCGGGGCCGACCTCGACGATCTCGCCGGCGAAATCCAGGCCGGGGATGCAGGGCATCGGCACCTTGATGCCGGGCATGCCCTTGCGCGTGAACACGTCGTGGTAGTTGAGCGTGGCCGCCCCGACCTTGAGGACGACCTCGTCGGCCGCGGGGCGGGGGTCCGGGTAGTTGGTCTCGTACTTGATCGTGCCCGGGCCGCCGTGTTCGAAAATGACTGCTGCTTTCATCGTCTATTTCTCCGCTTGCATGAACTGGATTGCCGCGCCGCAGCCGTGTTCCGGCGCGACCCAAAGTTGGGAGGAACTCATCCCGGCCTGCACCGGGACGCCGTTCGACTCCAGATACCGCCGCGTGGCGTCTATGGATGCCACGCGGATCCCGAACCCGGCCGGCGAAGGCACCGGCGGGACAAAACTGCCGGGCACGCGCTTCTTCCACTCGGCTTCCTGCGTGAGCCACATGGTCCCGCGATCGAGCGTCAGCTTGACGACGCCGGGAAAGCGCTCGATCCGGTCGGAAAACAGCGGCGCGAATTTCCGCGCGGTTTCCTCCGGGTCGGCCACCACGAAATAGACCGCATCGATGCCCAGCGCGCCATTTGGATGGTCGAGCAGGTGCGGCTGCCAGAGCACGTCGCGCGTGAGGTGCTCGATGAAGATGAAGCGGCCCTCGGTGACCTTTTGCCGGTCGACGTACATGTTGCGGAACTTCGCGCGGCGGGTTTCCTGGTTGCCGGGCCCGAAGGCGGCGTCCCGTTCGAGGGCGCGCGGCGCCTCCACCGGCGCACCGGCCGCCTGGAACTGCGCAAAGGCGGCGTCCGCGCTCCCGCAGCCGACGGCGACGATGTGCAGGCCCTCGTAGCGCGCGACCATGTCCTTTACCGAGCTGTACATGCCGGCATCGGTAAGGCCGATGATTTCGAGGTAGCCGTCGCGGAACATCGCGCAATGGTTTCCCGACCCCCAGGGCTCGACCGGGCCGCCGGCGGCGCGCGCACCGGAGTGAAAGCTCCGCGCGGTCAGCCGGAACCCCAGCCGCGCATAGGCGTCGCGGCCGCGATCGAGGCTCTTTACCGCGACGCCGCAGTGATCGAGTTCGCGTTTCATTGGCTCATCCTCAATATGAATCCGTTGGTGTGCTGCGGTGCCACGAACCATTCGTCCCCCCGCTTTTCGACGGGGATGCCATTTTCACCCATGAGCTTCGCCGCCTGCGCGCGGTCCGTGAACCGCACCTCAACGCCCGCAAACGCAGGCAGCGCCTGCGGCCGCCACCCATAGCGCGCTTCGAAGGCGGCCAGGCCATGCAGTTCGATCGTGCCGCCCTGCGGCGGGTGGAAGACCAGCGTCCCGTGCGCGCCTTCCGAAGGCGCGCGCCCCACGATCGACTCCAGGCGGACGGCCTGCGCATGCGCGTCGTCGGCGCACACCAGCGCGGCCTCCAGCGCCAGCGCCCCGTTCGGGTGCGCCAGGTAACGGGGCTGCCAGAGGTACTCTGGCGTCTGGTGCTCCAGCACTATGTAGCGCCCTTCGGGATAGGACTCGTCGCGGCTGAAGATATTGCGAAACCGCATGGTCGCTTCCACGCCGTCCACGTCGAGCTTGCGCTCGCGCTGCACGGGCGCATTCAGCGTCGCTGTGCGCGCGGAAAGCTCGGCATAGGCTGCATCCGCGTCCGGCACGCGCAGGGCCAGCAAGTGCAGGCCTTCGAAACGCGCCAGGAATTTCGTCCAGGGATTGAACGCGGCCGCATCGACGATCCCGATCAGCTCCAGGTAGCCATGGCGGAAGATCGCGCAGCGGTTGGCGGTGGCCCAGGGGCCGTCAGCGTCCCGGCCGGGCATCCTGCCGCGCTGGCGGCTCAGCGGCGAGAGCCGGAATCCGAGCCGCTCCCAGCGCGCCGCGCCTGCGGCCAGATCCGTGACTATCGTCCCGAGATGGTCGAGCGAGGCCATTCAGCCGCCGGTCTTTTCCGGTTCGCGCCACAGTTCGCGGGCGCGCGCCTTGAGGAGTTTGCGGTCGATCTTGTTCGGGCCGGCGAGCGGCAGGGCGTCCATGAACTCGACCTGGCGCGGATGCTGGTAGGCCGGGGCATTGGCGAGCGCGTATTGCTTGATCGCTTCCTCGCTGAGTGCTGACCCCGGGCGCCGCACGATGAACGCAAACGGCTTCTCGCCCTTGAGCTCGTCCGGCACCGGCACCACGCAGGACTGCGCGATGTCCGGGTGCTTCTCGAGCATGTGCTCGACTTCGCCCGGGTAGATATTCTCCCCGCCGCAGTTGAACATGTCGTCCGCGCGGCCGATGAAGTAGTACGCGCCCTGGGCGTCGCGGCGGAACACGTCGCCGGAGATGTACCACCCGTCCGGGGTGAGCGCCTCGCGCGATTTCTCCGGCAGGTTGAGGTAGCCGGTCATCGTCGCCGGGGTGTACTGCACCAGCACGCCTTCGTCGGCGTCCTTCCCCTGGCCGTCGACGAGGCGGACCTTCACGTCCGGCAGCGGCCAGCCCAGCGCCATGTCCGGGCGCGGCCGTCCGTCGGGGTGGGGGCCGAACACCACCGGCCCCGCCTCCGTGGTGCCGTAGGCGTTCATGATGGTCGCCTTAGGGAACAGGCTGCGCAGGTCGTCGATGAGCTTTTGCGTCGTGGGGGCCGAGCCCATGCGCACCGTGCGCACGGAAGACAGGTCGGTCTTTGCGATCGTGTCCTTCTCGCGCACCATCATTGCGAGCATGGTCGGCACCGAAGTGAGCCAGGTGACCCCGAACCGCCCGACGGCCTCGACATATTTCTTCGCGTCGAACTGCGGCATCAGCACCATGCTTGCATGGGCCGCGAAGACGAACTTGGACGTCCCCAGCCCGTTCATGTGGAACAGGGGCGCGGCGACGATCAGGCGGTGTTCCCCGGGCGGGATGGTCTTCAGGCGCGATTCGATCGCCCAGAGGTGCCCCTGGTGCGACAGCGGAACGCCCTTGGGCCGGCCGGTGGATCCCGAGGTATACAGGACCATGGCGATTTCTCCCGGCCGGGGCACGACGGTCTCGAACGGCCCGCGGTCCAGCAACGCGTCGAATTGCGGCCCGAACTCGAGGATCGGCAGGCCGGCCGCCACCGCGGGCCGGCGTTCCGCGTCGCAGAGCACCAGCTTCACGCTCGAGTCGCGCATCACGAAGTCGATCGTGTCGCGCGGGAACTTGTGGTTGACCGGCACGGCGACCAGTCCGGCGCGCATGATGCCGAAATAGGCGATCAGGAATTCCGCGCGGTTGGCCGAGAGGATGGCCACCGAGTCGCCGCGGACGAGGCCGCGCCGGAGCAGGCCCCGCGCGCAGGCGTCCGACAGCGCGTCGACTTCGCCATGGGTGTATTCGCGCGGGTTTGCCCAATCGAGGCAGTCGATCAGCGCGGGCTTGGAAGGGTCTTTGCTGCGATCAAGCAGATCGCCGAGGTTTGTCAGCATGGTCTTCGAAAGATAGCGGAAATGGCGGTGTGCGTCCGCCCCGGGAGCGAACCGGTGCCGTTACGCCAGCAGGATGCGGTTCACCCCGTCGCCTATGCCGGCGGGCGGAACCCCGTAGATATGAAGGGACATTGCGAACCCGGGCGAGCGGTTGGCCAGGCGGTGGACAAACCGGCCGTCGCTCGCGTCGCAGACGGTTTCGCCGGCCGTCAGCGCCCGGGTGGCGAG
>JAFEDL010000007.1:6911-7138 GCA_018241645.1 Pseudomonadota bacterium | reverse complement strand
CAGGCCAGCGTGAGCGAGACCGGCTGGCCCTACGTGCAGTTCCGCGGCGGCCCGCAAGGCTTCCTCAAGGTGCTGGATCCCAACACCGTCGCATATGCCGATTTCCGCGGCAACGTGCAGTACATCAGCGCCGGGAACCTCTCCGGCAACGACCGCGTGGCCCTGCTGCTGATGGACTACGCGAACCGGCAGCGGCTCAAGATCCTCGGGCGCGCGCGCCTCGTCGA
>JAFEDL010000007.1:6027-6812 GCA_018241645.1 Pseudomonadota bacterium | reverse complement strand
CGCGCGGAGATCGAGGCCGGCGCGGCGTAGTTCACGGGTGGTGGTAGCGGTACTCCTGGGTGCGGCCGCCGTAGCCGTACGCCGCGGCCCGCACGTCCTGCACGTAGATGTAGCTCTCCTCGTGCAGGTTGCCGAGCAGGCCGGCGAAGGCCTGGTACGCCTCCTCGATGTACTGCGCCTTCTCGGCCTTGGTGTTGGTCTCGTCGGTGACCTTGACGTCGAAGTAGAAGCTGCCTTTGCCCTGCGCGGCGAGCGTGGATCCGCCGACGACCCAGTCGGCGGGGTCGACGTAGTCGATCGCGATCGAGGTGACCTTCGGGTCCTTGCGCAGGATCCGCGCGGTCAGTTCTATCAGGATCGCGCTGATGCGCCGGGTCATCTCGGCGGATTTCGGGGCGGTGATCTTGAGGTTGAGGATGGGCATGGCGGTTCCTTTGCAGTGTGGGGTGCTGCAATGGTGGGCACGCCGGGCCCGGAGGAGAATCCCCGCCGCGGGAAACGCTTTATTTCCGGAAGCGGAATAGTTCGCGGGCGGCTCAGTTGAGCGCGGGTTCGGCCCGCAGGCTCTCGATCGCCATGTCGAGGAAGGCGCGCGCCTTGGGCGAAGCGTGGCGACCTTCGCGATGCAGGAGGCTCACCGGCATGGGCGGCGGCTCGAACTCGCGCAGCACGATCTTCAGCCGGCCGTCGCGCAGCTCGTCGGCCACCTGGTAAGACATCAGCCGCGTCAGGCCGAAGCCGCCCGACGCCGCGGCCAGGGCCGAGTCGTTGCTGGTGGTGATCAT
>JAFEDL010000007.1:5617-5963 GCA_018241645.1 Pseudomonadota bacterium | reverse complement strand
TGGCGGAGACGATGGTGTGCGCCGCGAGGTCGGCGGGGGTTTGCGGGATGCCGTGGCGTTCCAGGTAATCCGGGGCGGCGCAGACCACGCGCCGCACGGTGCCGACGCGGATCGCCTGCATCGAGGAATCGGCCAGCTCGCCGATGCGCACCGCGACGTCCACGCCCTCGTCCATCAGGTTGACGATCCGGTCGAGGAACCAGCACGAGGCGCTGACCTCGGGATAGCGCTGCAGGTACGCGGTCACGATGGGCGTCACGAACTTGCAGCCGAACAAGACCGGTGCGGTGATCGTCAGCCGCCCGTGCGGCGCGCGGTGCGTGCCGCTGGCCGCCTCGTCGGCTTC
>JAFEDL010000007.1:1383-5600 GCA_018241645.1 Pseudomonadota bacterium | reverse complement strand
ACGCGCGTCGTGCGCGTCAGCAGCCGCACGCCCAGGTGGTTCTCGAGCTCGTTGACGGCGCGCGTGACGGCGGGCGGCGAGATCTTCAGCTTGCGCGCCGCGCCGGCGAACCCCTTGGTGTCCACCACCGCGACGAACACGTTGATCAGGTGCAGCTGGTCCAAATTCTTCCTCCGCGCGGAACAGTGTCTTCGATTCTACGCGGATTCCCATCGCCGGCCGTTTCGCGGACAGTGCGCCCACTCGCTGCAGACGCGGCGAAACCAACCAGATCCGATCCACCCACACTCAAGGAGAAACAACCATGTCGCGCATCAGCATTCCCTCGATCGAAGCCTCCCCGGAAGCCTCCAAGCCCCTGCTCGCCGCCGTCAAGAAGCAGCTCGGCGTCGTCCCCAACCTGATGCGCCTGGTCGGCCACAGCCCGGCCGCGCTGGAAGGCTACCTGTCGCTCAACGGCGCGCTGGCCAAGGGCAAGCTCAACGTGCAGCTGCGCGAGAGCATCGCGCTCGCCGTCGCCGAGTACAACGGCTGCGACTACTGCCTGTCGGCCCACGACTACCTCGGGCGCAACGTCGCCAAGCTGACCGGCGACGAGATCGCCGCCGCCCGCGACGCTCGCGCGCAGGATGCGCGCGCCGACGCCGCGCTGCACTTTGCCCGCCGCGTGGCCGAGACCCGCGGGCGCGTGACCGACATCGACGTCGCGGCGCTGCGGGCCGCGGGCTTCGACGAGGCCGGCATCATCGAGATCGTCGTGACGGTGGCGCTCAACGTGCTGACGAACTACGTCAACAACGTCGCGCAGACCGACATCGACTTCCCGGTGGTGAACGCCAGGCTCGCCGCCTGATGCCCCGCGCCGGGGCGGGTGTAAGGACACCCGCCCCGGCGCGACCAAGGTGTGTCCGCAGCATTGAACAAGGTGGCAGAAATGGGAAACCGATCCGTACTCCGCGCCGTGGCGCTCCTCACGCTGTTGCTTGCGGGGCCCGGCGCATTGCTGGCCGCGCCAGGCTCGGTGCTGGCGGCGCCGGTTGCCTGCCAGGTCGCCAGCCCGGCGAAAAAGAACACCCTGGTAGAGCTCTTCACTTCCGACGGGTGCGACTCGTGCCCGCCGGCCAACAAATGGCTGTCCGGCGTCGTAAGGGGCGCGGACAAGTCGGTGATCCCGGTCTCAATGCATGTGACGTACTGGAACCACCTTGGCTGGAAGGACGGTTACAGCAACACCTACTTCGACGACCGGCAGGATTCGTATGCGCGTCACGCCCTCAGCAAGTTCTCCTATACCCCGGAGCTGTTCCTGAACGCGCGCGAATATCGCGGCTGGCGCGGCGAGGGTGCCGCCGACATCGCGAAGGCGCAGAAGGGGCTCGCGCCGGTGTCGATCAAGCTCGTCGCGCGGCAGGCGGATGCCCGCAGCCTGAGCGTCGATGCGAGCATTGCGCCGGTGGAGGGCGCAGCCGCGGCCGACCTCGCGGCGATCCGGCTGTACGTCCTGCTCTACGAGGACGACCTCGCGGAGAAACCCAACGCCGGCGAACTGAAGAACGTCGTGCTGCGGCACGACCACGTGGTGCGGGACTGGAAGGTCGCCGACGTGTCGGAGGCGGTCCGCAGCGGCAAGCCGGTGACGAGCGCGTTCAGCCTGCCGCCCCAGTCGAACCCGAAGAAGATGGGCGTGGTGGCCTTCGTTCAGACCGCCGACCTGAAGAGCATCCACCAGGTCGTCGACCTGCCGTTGTGCTTCTGAGCTCCAGTCCGGCCGCGGCGCGCTAACCTACGGCCAGCAGTGCGGCCAGTTCGCGCGGCGTTCGCGCCGAGGTCCTGCACAGTCACGCGGTAGCCGGCCTTGTGCCGGTGCGAGGCCATCGGGGCGCCCATCACGCCCGCGCAGCGCATACCTAAGTGGCGTACCGAACATATCGCCGCCCGAAACTCCGCTAGCGTTGGCGCACCATGAATCCCTCGACCCTGCAGCGGGCCATCCCTTTTGCGTTGATCCTCGCTTGCGCGCCGGTCCACGCGCAGCAAAAGTCCGCGGCGGACCCGGACCCCGGTGCGGTAACGGTGACCGCCACGCGCAACCCGGTGGAAAAATCCTACCGCAAGATCCTGCGCGGAATGGACCTCTTCGAGGAGCAGAAGCGCACCCTCGCGCCGGGCTCGGCCCTGCGTTTCAGGCTCCTGCCGCGCCAGCCCGGCACGAACATGGACGGCATCACGGTGCAGATCGTCGCCGACACGTTCGCGTTGCCGGTGACGGTGGACGCGGACCGGACGTTCACGCTGGAGCGCAGCCAGGAGGCGCTGGACGAAAACGCCGCGGTGATGCCGAACCGCAAGGCGAGCAGCATGACGTGGCGCGCCGAGATCCGCACGCCGGGCCTGCCGCCGGGCACGCGGCGGCTGGGCGACCTGCGCCTCGAATGCCGGGTGGGGCTCGAGGCCGGGCTGGTGTCGAACTCGCTCCCGGTGCTCGGCCGGATCGCGGACCTGATCGCCGGGATGATCGGCTACTGCGACCTCGACGACACGCAGTACCTGTTCTTTTCGGAGCGGCCGCTGTTCGGCGTGACCCTGGTCGCGGGCGGCCGCCGGGAGGCCCTGTCGATCGACAAGCTGTACGCGGGCGCCAGCTACGACACCAACCTCAAGTCCGACCTGCCGTACTGCGATTGCCAGGTACTGGTGGACCGCACCTACTTCCTGCCGCTGGCCGACCGCACTTGGCCGGACGACACGCTGGTGGAGTACGAATACATGGACGACCGGAATGTCGCTGCCCCGCGCTAGCCTGCTGCTCGCGTTCTGCGCAAGCCTCGCAGCGTGCGCAACGACCGGCGAACCGCCTTCGCGCACGCCTGCGAGCAGCATTCCTGCCAATGGCGGTTCGGCCGTGGCGATCGGCAAAAGCACGAAGGCCGATGTCATTTCCGCTTACGGGAAAACCGTCGAAATCGACTTCGACAGCGGTTACGCGGTCTGGGTCTACCGCCTCGGGACGGCGGAGTTTGTGCTGCTGTTCGACCCTGCTGGCGTGCTGAAGAAGACGCGCACCCGCTAGCGCTTTTTTGCGGGAGGGGCCGTCGTCCCGCGCACGATCAGTTCCACCGGCACCTGCTCCTCGCGGGCCACCTTGCGCCCGGCGAGGCGCTCGAGCAGGCGCGCCGCGGCGCGCCGCCCCACTTCGCCCGAAGGCACGTGCAGCGTGGTCAGCCCCGGCGCGAGCTCGGCGGCCAGCTCGATGTCGTCGAAGCCGGTGATGGAAAGGTCCTCGGGCACGCGGATGCCGCGCTCGCGGCATTCGAGCATCGCGCCGAGCGCCAGCAGGTCGTTGCCGCACACCAGGGCGGTGAAGTCCCGTCCGGCGGGGCGCTCGAGCAGCTCGCGCAGTGCGGCGCGCCCGTGCCCGAGCGAAAACGTGGTCTCCACGATGCGCCCGTCGGCATCGAGGCCGCGCGCGGCCAGGGCTTCGCGCACGCCGGCGAGCCGCTCGCGCGCGCGGTCGTTGCCCGCCGTGTGGCCGGACAGCACCGCGAACTTGCGATGCCCGAGCTCGAGCAGGTGCTGCGTGATCTGCGCCGAGGCAAGCCGGTTGGAGAACCCCACGCAGTGCCGGTAGCCGCTCGAGTCCAGCGTCCAGGTGAACTCGCAGGGCACGCCCGCCTGGTCCACGGCCTGGAACAGCTCCCGCTGGTGGTCCGCGCCGACCAGCACGAGGCCGTCCACGCCGCGCTCCAGCAGCGCGCGCGTCACGGCCACCTCGGCGTCCGGCGCGTAGTCGTATGCGGCGAGCAGCAGCGTATAGCCCGAAGCCGCGAGTTCCTGCGCGATCGCCTGGGTGGCGCTCGCGAAGATCGGGTTGTCCACGGTGGGCAGCACGGCGCCGATCGTGCGCGAGCGGCGCGAGGCCAGCGCGCGGGCCGCGCCGTGCGGCACGTAGCCGAGGCGCGCCGCAGCCTTCTCGACTTTCGCGCGCGTGTCCTCGCGCACCAGCCCCGGCTCGGCCAGCGCGCGCGACGCGGTGGACAGCGAGACGCCCGCGGTGCGGGCGACGTCGGCGAGGCGGGCGGAGGATTTGCGCATGGCGGCGCCTAGCATAGCAGCCTGCGCCGCCGATGAAAGCGCTACCAGGAAATTGCTGCATTGCAGCTTGACCGCAGTAAAGACACGGACTTAGTCTGCATGAAAGCGCTTTCATTCCGGACCAC
>JAFEDL010000007.1:1051-1327 GCA_018241645.1 Pseudomonadota bacterium | reverse complement strand
CGCGCGGTCGTGGACAAGATGCTGGCCGAGATCGAAGCCCGCGGCGAAGAAGCGGTGCGCGAATACTGCAGGAGCCTGGACAACTGGACCGGCGAGATCATCGTCACGCCCGAGGCGTTCGAGAGGCGCACGCGCGACATTCCCGAGGGCACCAAGCGCGACATCGAATTCGCCACCGAGCGCGTGCGCCGCTTCGCCATCGCGCAGCGCGAATCGATCCGCGAGTTCTCCACCGAGGTGAATCCGGGCCTGACCGCCGGCCAGCGGCTGATCCCG
>JAFEDL010000007.1:0-1037 GCA_018241645.1 Pseudomonadota bacterium | reverse complement strand
CACATCGCCTCCGCCTACATGAGCGTCGCCACCGCCAAGGCCGCGGGCGTGCCGACGGTGATCGCCTGCTCCACGCCGTTCAAGGGCGGGCCCATCCACCCCGACGTGCTGTACGCGATGAAGGTGGCGGGCGCCGACGTCATGATGACGCTGGGCGGCGTGCAGGCCATCGCCGCGCTGGCCTACGGCCTCTTTACCGGCAAGCCCGCCGACATCATCGTCGGCCCGGGCAACAAGTTCGTCGCCGAAGCCAAGCGCGCGCTGTTCGGCAAGGTGGGCATCGACGTGTTCGCGGGTCCCTCCGAGGTCGCGGTCATCGCAGACGACTCGGCCGACCCGGCCATCGTCGCCTCCGACCTCGTCGGGCAGGCCGAGCACGGGCACGAATCGCCCGCCTGGCTGTTCACCACCTCGAAGAAACTGGCCGGGGACGTGATGCGCCTCGTGCCGCCGCTGATCGAAGCCCTGCCGCCCACCGCGCGCGACGCCGCAGGGGCCGCCTGGCGCGACTATGGCGAGGTCGTGCTGTGTTCCACTCGGGAGGAGGTCGCCACGGTGTCCGACCGCTACGCCTCCGAGCACCTCGAGGTGCACGCGCGCGACCTCGACTGGTGGCTCGCGCGCCTGACCTGCTACGGGTCGCTGTTCCTCGGCGAGGAGACCACGGTGGCCTACGGCGACAAGGCTTCGGGCCCCAACCACATCCTGCCNNACCAAGGGCGCGGCGCGCTATTCGGGCGGGCTGTCGGTGCACAAGTTCATCAAGACGGTGACCTGGCAGCGCATGAGCCGCGAGGCCAACCGCGACATCGCGCAGGTTACGGCGCGCATCTCGCGCATGGAAGGCATGGAGGCCCATGCGCGCACCGCCGACGACCGCATGGACAAGTACTTCCCGGGCGAGACCTTCCGGCGGGGCGAGCCTGTCAGCTCATGAGCGCAGCGGCAGCCCTGTTCGACCTCGGCGGCAAGGTCGCGCTGGTGACCGGCGCGAGCTCGGGCATCGGCCGCGAAATCGCGCTGGCGCTGGCGAGCGC
>JAFEDL010000079.1:5581-6818 GCA_018241645.1 Pseudomonadota bacterium | reverse complement strand
CAAGGGCCTCGGGTTCATGCAGCGCCTCAAGGCGAACGTCGTCTCGCACGTGACCGGCCTGGGCGACACGCCGCACATGGAAAAGATGATCGGCGCGCTGAAGGTCATGCTCGACGGCTATACCGCCGACCGCTTCGACCGGCTGGTGATCTTCTACACACGGTTCCTGAACACCATGAAGCAGGAGCCGGTGATGGAGCAGCTCCTGCCGCTGTCGGGCGAGAAGCTGGGCGCGCCCGAGGGCCTGTGGGACTACATCTACGAGCCCGACGCCAAGGCCGTGATCGACCAGGTGCTGACGCGCTACATCGAGGCGCTGATCTACCAGTCGGTGTCCGAGAACATCGCTTCCGAGCAGAGCGCCCGCATGGTCGCGATGAAGGCGGCCAGCGACAACGCCGGCAACGTCATCGGCGAACTGCAGCTCATCTACAACAAGTCGCGCCAGGCGGCGATCACCAAGGAACTCTCGGAGATCGTCGGCGGGGCCGCGGCCGTTTAACGAAACTGATTTACTAGGAATCCAGCCATGAACCAAGGAACTATCGTTCAGTGCATCGGCGCGGTGGTCGACGTGGAATTTCCGCGCGACCAGATGCCCGCCATTTACGACGCGCTCAAGATGGACGAGATCGGCCTGACGCTCGAGGTGCAGCAGCAGCTCGGCGACGGCATCGTGCGCACCATTGCGCTGGGATCCTCCGACGGCCTGCGCCGCGGCATGACCGTGGTGAACACGAAGAACCCGATCATGGTCCCGATCGGCCCGAAGACGCTCGGCCGCATCATGGACGTGCTCGGCCGCCCGATCGACGAGGCCGGCCCGATCGGATCGGAGAAGACCTCCTCCATCCACCGCAACGCGCCCAAGTACGAGGAGCTCTCGCCTTCCCAGGACCTGCTCGAAACCGGCATCAAGGTGATCGACCTCGTCTGCCCGTTCGCCAAGGGCGGCAAGGTGGGCCTGTTCGGCGGTGCCGGAGTGGGCAAGACCGTGAACATGATGGAGCTCATCAACAACATCGCGAAGAAGCACTCGGGCCTGTCGGTGTTCGCCGGCGTGGGCGAGCGCACGCGCGAGGGCAACGACTTCTACCACGAGATGAAGGACGGCGGCGTTCTGGACAAGGTCGCCCTGGTCTACGGGCAGATGAACGAGCCGCCCGGCAACCGCCTGCGTGTTGCGCTGACCGGCCTCACGATGGCCGAGGCGTTCCGCGACGAAGGCCGCGACGTG
>JAFEDL010000079.1:0-5532 GCA_018241645.1 Pseudomonadota bacterium | reverse complement strand
GGGCTACCAGCCGACGCTGGCCGAGGAAATGGGCCGCCTGCAGGAGCGCATCACCTCCACCAAGACCGGCTCGATCACCTCGATCCAGGCAGTGTATGTGCCTGCCGACGACCTGACCGACCCGTCGCCCGCGACCACGTTCGGCCACCTCGACTCGACCGTGGTGCTGTCGCGCGACATCGCGTCGCTGGGCATCTACCCCGCCGTGGACCCGCTCGACTCCACCAGCCGCCAGATGGACCCGCACGTGGTCGGCGAGGAGCACTACAACGTCGCCCGCTCCGTGCAGGCGACTCTGCAGCGCTACAAGGAACTGCGCGACATCATCGCGATCCTGGGCATGGACGAGCTCTCGCCCGAGGACAAGCTGGCCGTGGCCCGCGCGCGCAAGATCCAGCGCTTCCTGTCGCAGCCGTTCGACGTGGCGAAGAACTTCACCGGCCAGGACGGCAAGTACGTGCCGCTCGCCGACACCATCAAGGGCTTCAAGGGCATCGTCAACGGCGATTACGACCACCTGCCCGAGCAGGCGTTCTACATGGTCGGCGCCATCGAGGAAGCGGTCGAGAAAGCGAAGACCCTGCAGTAATGGCACACACCATACACGTCGACGTCGTCAGCGCCGAAGAGCAGATCTACTCCGGCGAGGCCGAGTTCGTGGTCCTGCCGGGCGAAGCGGGCGAGCTGGGGATCTATCCCCGGCACACGCCGCTCATCACGCGCATCAAGCCCGGCACGGTGCGCATCAAGCCCGACGGCGGCGGCGCCGAGGAACTGATCTTCGTGGCCGGCGGCATCCTCGAGGTCCAGCCCAGGGTCGTGACGGTCCTCGCCGACACGGCGATCCGCGGGCACGACCTGGACGAAGCCAAGGCGCTCGAAGCGCAGAAGCGCGCCCAGGAAGCGATGCACGACCGGACCGGGAAGATGGAATACGCCAAGGCGGCCGCCGAGCTGGCCGAAGCGGCGGCGCAGATCGCCGCCATCCGGAAGCTGCGGCAGCAGAAGCGGTAGGGGTACCCGGCTCGAGACCAGGGGCAGCGCTGACTGCCCCTTTTCATTTGGAGAACAGTTTTGGCCGATGCGCTGCTCGTCCTGAACGCCGGCTCCTCGAGCCTCAAGTTCTCGCTGTTCGCCGCCGGGTCGCTGGACGTGAGGCTGCGCGGCGAGATCGAGGACGTCGGCGGCGCGGCGCATTTCTACGCGCGCGACAGCCGCGATACCGTGCTTGGAGAAAAGCGCTGGGGCGGCCCCCTCGGCCATGCGGAAGCACTGGGATTCCTGCTCGACTTCCTGCCGGGCACCGCGGCCTACGACCGGCTGGTCGCGGTCGGGCATCGCGTAGTGCATGGCGGACGCGAATACTCGGGCCCTGTGCGTATAGACGCGCAGGTCCTCGCAGAGCTGGACAAGCTCATACCGCTCGCCCCGCTCCACCAGCCGCACAGTCTGGCCGCCATGCGCGCCGTGGCGACGCTCGACGCAGCGCTTCCACAGGTGGCCTGCTTCGACACCGCCTTTCACAGGTTCCAGCCCCACGTCGCCCAGGCGTTCGCCTTGCCTGCCTCGATCACTTCCCTCGGCGTGCAGCGCTACGGGTTCCACGGCCTGTCCTACGAGCACGTCGCAGCAGTGCTGCCTGAACTCGATGCACGCGCCGCCACCGGCAGGACGATCGTCGCTCACCTCGGCGCAGGATCCAGCCTGTGCGCACTGTCCGCGGGCCGCAGCGTCGCCACCACCATGGGGTTCACGGCGCTCGACGGCGTGCCCATGGGTACGCGCTGCGGCAGCCTGGATCCGGGTGTCGTGCTCTATATGCTGGGCCACCTCGGCATGAGCACGCGCGAGGTGGAGCACGTCCTTTACTACAAGTCGGGCCTCGCGGGGGTGTCGGGCGTATCGGAAGACATGCGCGAACTGCTGGCGAGCGACGACCTTCTCGCGCAGGCAGCGATCGATCTGTACGTGTACCGCATCGGGCGCGAGATCGGCTCGCTGGCCGCCGCCCTCGGAGGGCTCGACGCGCTGGTATTCACCGGGGGGATTGGCGAGCATCACCCTGCGATCCGCGCCGGCGTTTGCGCGGCGGCGGGGTGGCTGGGGCTCGAACTCGACGCTCCAGCAAACGGCGCCGGCGGGCCGCGCATCAGCAGCGAAGCCAGCCGCGTTTCCGCCTGGGTGATCCCTGCGGACGAGGAGGGGATCATCGCGCGGCACACCCTCAGGACCCTGCGGGTGCACTGATGGAGCACATCGACCTACTCGTCGTGGGCGGCGGCATCAACGGCATCGGCATCGCGCGCGACGCGGCCGGGCGCGGGCTTTCAGTGCTCGTCGCCGAGAAGGACGACCTCGCCTCGCATACGTCGTCGTGGTCCTCCAAGCTGATCCACGGCGGCCTGCGGTACCTCGAGCAATATGAATTCCGCCTGGTAGCCGAGTCCCTCGCCGAGCGCGAGGTGCTGCTCGGGATCGCCTGGCACCTGGTCTCGCCGATGCGCTTCGTCATGCCGCACGTGCCGGAATTGCGGCCCCGGTGGATGATCCGGATCGGCCTGTTCCTCTATGACCACCTCGGCCGGCGCACGAAGCTGCCGGGCTCGCACGGGGTGAGCCTTGCGGCGGCGCCCTACAACTCGGGGCTCAAGGCCACGCTGCGCAACGGATTCATCTATTCCGACTGCCGCGTAGACGATGCGCGGCTGGTCGTCGCGAACGCGCTCGATGCCAGGCGCCTGGGTGCGACCATCCTGACGCGGACCGCGTGCGTCAGCGCGCATCGCAAGGATGGCCTGTGGGTCGCGCAACTCTCGGGACCCGGGGGCGTGCGCGAGGTCTCGGCGCGTGCAATCGTCAATGCCGCGGGGCCGTGGGTCAAGGAGGTGCTCAACGGCCACCTCCACCAGCCCAGCCGCGACGGCGTGCGCCTCGTCAAGGGCAGCCACATCGTGGTGCCGAAGCTGTACGAAGGCGGGCACGCGTTCATCCTGCAGAACGACGACAAGCGCGTCGTCTTCATGATCCCTTACGAAGGCCGTTATACGCTCGTCGGGACCACGGATGTCACGGTGGAAGGAGACCCCGGCAACCCGCAGGCCAGCGATGAGGAAGTCGCCTATCTGTGCCGCGCGGTGAACCGGTATCTCGACAAGCCTGTCGCGCCGGGTGACGTGGTGTGGCGCTATTCCGGGATCCGGCCGCTCTACGACGACGGCACCAGCGATCCCTCGGCCGTGACGCGCGACTACACGCTGCGTGTGGACGATGACCAGGGTGCCGCCGCGGTGCTGTCCGTCTTCGGCGGCAAGATCACGACCTACCGGCGCCTCGCCGAGCATGCCCTGGAAAAGCTCGCGCCGTATTTTCCCGGGATGAAACCCGCATGGACGCAGGGCCGGGCACTGCCCGGCAGCGAACTGGGCACCGCGCCCGAGGCGGCGTTCGAACGGCTCCGCGCGGACTACCCGCAGATCAGCGTCGACGTGCTGCGCGGAATTTTCCGCCGACACGGTCTGCTGGCCAGGCAGGTGCTCGGCGATGCCAGGTCGGAAGCCGATCTCGACGAGCACTTCGGCGCCGGCCTCCATGCGCGCGAGGTCAGCTACCTCGTCGAGCACGAGTGGGCGACCAGCGCCGAGGATGTACTCTGGCGGCGCACCAAGGCCGGCCTGCACCTGTCGCCCGCACAGCGGGATCGCGTGGCCGCGTGGCTGGCCAGCCGTTGATGCGCCCGCTCGCGGAGCTGGATCCCGGCGGGATCCGCGGCCTGTTCTTCGACATCGACGACACCCTCACCACCGAGGGCCGGTTGACCGGGCGGGCCTATTCGGCGCTCGAGCGCTGGAAGGCGGCGGGGAAGATCGCGGTGCCGATCACCGGCCGGCCCGCCGGCTGGTGCGACCACATCGCCCGAATGTGGCCGGTGGATGCGGTCGTCGGCGAAAACGGCGCGTTCTACTTCCGCCACGATCCTGCGCAACGCCGGCTGGAAAAGCACTTCCTCTTCGATGAGGCGACCCGCATTGCGAATCGCGCGCGCATGGTCGCGGTACGGGAGCGCATCCTGGCCGAAGTCCCCGGATGCGCGCTCGCCTCCGACCAGCTCTATCGCGAGGCGGACCTCGCGATCGACTTCTGCGAGGACGTGGCCCCGCTCGGTCTGGCGGTTGCGGAACGCATCGCCGCGCTGATGCGCGAAGCCGGCATGACCGCAAAAATCAGTTCGATCCACGTGAACGGCTGGTTCGGCGATTACGACAAGCTCGGGATGACGCGGACCTTCGCGCGCGAGCGTCTGGGGATCGACCTGGACCGGTCCGGCGACGCGTTCGCGTTTGCCGGGGATTCGCCGAACGACGCGCCGATGTTCGGCTACTTCCGGAATTCGGTCGGCGTGGCGAACGTGCGCAGGTACGAAGCCCTGCTCGCGACCCGGCCCGCTTTCGTTACGCGCGGGGAAGCCGGAACGGGATTCGCCGAACTCGTCAGCCACCTGCTGGGAGGCTGAGCGATGGACCTGTGGTGGGTATACCTGCTGGTAGGCACGGTGATCGGTTTCATGTCGGGCCTGCTCGGCATCGGCGGCGGCATGGTGCTCGTGCCCATCATGCTGTACGTATTCGGTCTCCAGGGGCCCGAGGCCGGGTTCCCGCCGGATCACCTCGTGCACATGGCGCTGGCCACGGCCATGGCCACGATCCCGTTCACCACGGCGTCCAGCGTTCGGGCGCACCACGCACGGGGCGGTATCAGCTGGGAGATCGTTCGGGGCATGCTCCCGGGCATTGCGCTGGGCGCTGTGTTCGCCACCGTGGTGGCCGGGAAAGTGCCCGGCCGCCCGCTGGCGATCTTCTTTGCCGGGTTCATCTTTTATGCGGCGACGAGCATGTTCTTCGACCTCAAGCCCAAGGGCACGCGCGCGCTGCCGGGGTGGCTGGGCCTGGGTTTCGTCGGCGCCGTGGTCTCGTTCCTGTCCACTTTCCTCGCGGCGGGCGCGGCCTTCCTGACGATCCCGTTCATGGCCTGGTGCAACGTCCCGCTCAAGCGCGCGGTCGGGACGGCGGCGGCGATCGGGTTTCCGCTGGGACTCGTCGCAAGCGCAGGCTACGTCTATGCGGGGCTCCAGGCGGGACCGCTGCCACGCTACAGCCTGGGATTCATCTACCTCCCGGCGCTTGCGATGATCGTCGCTCCCAGCATGCTCACCGCACCCCTCGGCGCGGGGCTTTCGCATCGCATGCCGGTAAAGCAATTGCGGATGGTTTTTGCGTTGACGCTGTATGTCATTGCGGCGCGGATGATTGCCAGGCTTTGGTGAACGTCGGCCGGCGGCCTTTCGCACGAAGCAGCTACGCGATCAACCCGGGGATGCCTGACCCGGCGCACCCTCGACGAATCGCGCCGAGAACCTGCCGCCCGCGGACGCGATGGCGGCGACGTGCGGCGCGCCGAAGTGGGTGGGGAACAGGAGCGCGTCGTGCTCCACGCAGTGCTCGAGCACCCGGTGCCGCGTGGCGCGCGCCTCGTCGG
>JAFEDL010000078.1 GCA_018241645.1 Pseudomonadota bacterium | reverse complement strand
CTCTCGGGCCCCGCGCAGCAAAGCCGGTCATGGAAGGCAAGGCGGTGCGGTTCAAGATGTTCGCCGGCATCGACGTCTTCGACATCGAGATCGACGAGCGCGACCCGGACAAGCTGGTCGACGTGATCGCGGCCCTCGAGCCCACGTTCGGGGGCATCAACCTCGAGGACATCAAGGCGCCGGAATGCTTCTACGTCGAAAGGAAGCTGCGCGAGCGGATGAAGATCCCGGTGTTCCACGACGACCAGCACGGCACCGCGATCACGGTCTGCGCGGCGATCATCAACGGCCTGAAGGTGGGCGGCAAGGCGATCGACAAGGTGAGGCTCGTGACCTCCGGGGCCGGCGCGGCGGCGCTGGCATGCCTCGACCTGCTGGTGAAGCTCGGCATGCCGGTGGGGAACATCTACGTCACCGACATCGAAGGGGTGGTCTACAAGGGCCGCAAGACGCTGATGGACCCGGACAAGGAGCGCTACGCCAAGGACGTCAAGGCGCGGACCCTGGGGGAGATCATCGAAGGCGCCGACGTGTTCCTCGGCCTGTCGGCGGGAGGCGTGCTGAAACAGGACATGGTGAAGCGCATGGCCGACCGGCCGCTGATCCTCGCGCTCGCCAACCCCGAGCCGGAGATCCGGCCCGAGCTGGTGAAGGCGGTGCGCCCCGACGCGATCATGGCCACGGGGCGCTCGGACTACCCCAACCAGGTCAACAACGTGCTGTGCTTCCCGTTCATCTTCCGGGGCGCGCTGGACGTCGGCGCGACGAGCATCACATCGGAGATGGAACTGGCGGCCGTGCGCGCCATCGCGGAGCTCGCGCAGGCCGAGGCCTCCGACGTGGTGGCGCTCGCCTACGGCGGCGAGAACCTCAAGTTCGGTCCCGAGTACCTGATTCCCCGGCCGTTCGACCCGCGCCTGATCGGCATGATCGCGCCCGCGGTGGCCAAGGCGGCCATGGACAGCGGCGTGGCGACGCGTCCGATCGCGGACATCGACAGCTACCGGGATTCGCTCGCCCAGTTCGTGTACCACTCGGGCCTCATCATGAAGCCGCTGTTCGCGGCGGCCAAGGCGGCGCCCAAGCGCATCGTATATGCCGAAGGCGAGGACGAGCGCGTACTGCGGGCCGTGCAGGTCGTCGTGGACGAGGGACTTGCGCGGCCGATCCTCATTGGTCGCCCGGGCGTGATTGACAGGCGCCTGGAGCAGTACGGCCTGCGCATACGCGCCGGCAAGGACTATTCGCTCATCAACCCGGAAAGCGACCCGCGCTACCGCGACTACTGGACGACCTACCACCGGCTCACGGAGCGCAAGGGCGTGTCCCAGGAGTACGCCAAGATCGAGATGCGCCGCCGCAACACGCTGATCGGCGCAATGATGATGTACAAGGGCGAGGCGGACGGCATGTTGTGCGGGACCTTCGGCACGCATGCACTGCACCTGCAGTTCATCGACCAGGTGATCGGGCTGCGCCCCGGCGTGAAGCACTACGCAGCGATGAACGCGCTGATGCTGCCCGACCGGACGGTGTTCATATGCGACACCTATGTGACCGCGGACCCGTCGGCCGAGAACATCGCCGAGATGACGATCCTGGCGGCCGAGGAAGTGCGCCGGTTCGGCATCCAGCCCAAGGTGGCGCTGCTCTCGGCGTCGAATTTCGGCTCCGTCGACCTTCCTTCGTCGCGCAAGATGCAGCAGGCCCTCGCGATCCTGAGGGATACCGCGCCGGACCTCGAAGTGGAGGGCGAGATGCACGGCGACGCGGCGCTCTCGGCCGAAATCCGCATGCGGGTGTTCCCGAATTCGCGGCTGAAGGGCGAGGCCAACCTGCTCATCATGCCGACGCTGGACGCCGCCAACATCGCGTTCAACCTCCTCAAGACCTCCGCCGGCGACGGCGTCACCGTGGGCCCGATCCTGCTCGGGGCGGCGCGCGCGGTGCACATCGTCACGCCTTCGGCCTCGGTGCGCAGGATCGTGAACATGACTGCGCTCACGGTGGTGGACGCCGGCGCCCCCCGCGGCACAGAGCAATCGCTGTTTTGAGCGGGGGCTGGCGCCTGGACCGATGAGCGACACCGGCAGCGCAGGCAACGCCACTGCGGACAAGGCCATCCCGGACAACGTCAGCCAGTTCCGGCCGAGGCCCAAGGCCGGGCTGGTCCTCACCGGCGGCGGCGCCCGCGCCGCCTACCAGGTCGGCGTGATCAAGGCGGTCCGCGACATCCTCGGCAACCCGGTGAGGAACCCGTTTCCGATCCTGGTCGGGACCTCGGCCGGCGCGATCAACGCCGCGACGCTCGCGGTCTACGCGGAGAATTTCTCGCGCGGCGTGGGCAACCTGCTGGAAGTCTGGGAGAACATGCATGTGGACCATGTCTACAAGGCCGACTTCCCCAGCATCATGAAGAGCGGGGCGAAATGGCTCTCCTCGCTGATGCTGGTCTCGCGCCGCAACCCGATCTCGCTCCTCGACAACGCGCCGCTTGCGGACATGCTGGCGCGCACCCTGCCGTTCGAGCGCATCCAGGACAACATCGACAGCGGCGCGCTGTACGCCGTGTCGGTCACCGCTTCGGGCTACACCTCCGGGCAGAGCGTCTCGTTCTTCCAGGGCGGCTCGGGCGCCGAGGGCTGGGAGCGCAACCAGCGCATCGGCGCCGCGGTGACCCTCAAGCTCGAGTACCTGCTGGCGAGCGCGTCGCTGCCGTTCATCTTCCCGGCAGTGAAGGTCCACCGCGAGTATTTCGGCGACGGTTCGATGCGCCAGATCGCGCCGATCAGCCCCGCGCTGCACCTGGGCGCCGACCGGGTGCTGGTGGTGGGTACCGGCCGGCAGACGCTCGACACGGCGCGCAGCCGCTCCAACGTGTACCCGTCCCTCGCCCAGATCGCCGGCCATGCGCTGAACAGCATCTTCCTCGACAGCCTCTCGGTGGACCTCGAGCGGCTGGAGAGGATCAACCGCACGGTCAGCCTGATTCCGCCGGAGCGCCTCGCCGAGGGCAAGCTGCCGCTGCGGCCGATCAAGGTCCTGTTCATTTCGCCGAGCCAGCCGATCGAGCGCATCGCGGCGCGCTTCATCCACGAGCTGCCGCGCGCGGTGCGCTTCATCCTGCGCCCGACCGGCGCGCTGAACCGCTCGGGTTCGAACCTCGCGAGCTACCTCCTGTTCGAAGAGTCGTTCTGCCGCGCGCTGGTCGACCTCGGGTACCAGGATACCGAGGCGCGCGCGCAGGAGGTGCGCGCCTTCTTCGAAGGGACGATGAACTAGTCCCGCAGCACAATCCAGGCGCCCGCGGGGCGCCAAAGCAGGCGCCCGCGGGGCGCCAGAGGAGCCGGTCATGGTGGACAAGAGTGCAGGCAGCGGCGGGGCGCAGGACCCCTTCGAGATGTTCAGGCGGCTGTGGGCGCCGCTCGGCCTGCCCGTGCCGGGCATGGCCATGCCGACGCTGGACCCGGCCGAAGTCGAGAAGCGCATCGCCGACCTCAAGTCGGTGGAGACCTGGCTGGGGATGAACCTCAACATGGTGAAGATGGCGATCCAGGGGCTCGAAATGCAGAAGATGGCGCTCGACGCGATGAAGGCGAACGCGGGCGCCGCGAGCGATGCCGCCAGCGCCTTTGCCGCAATGTCGCGCACGGCCGCGCCGGCGACCGGCGCGCCGCCCGATCCCGCGAATCCCGCCGCGAATCCCATGGCCAACCCCATGCTCTGGCCGTGGGCGATGATGCAGGGCGCCGGGGGCCAGGAAAAGCCGGCCGAACCCAAGGCCGGCGAAGGCAAGGGCCGCAAGGACGGGAAACAAGAAAGCAAATGAAAGGCGGGTTTCGCTACGCGCATTCGGGAGGCGCAGACTGGCAGGAGTGCGTGGCGCGCTGCGCCTCGGCCCTGGGCAAGCCGGGCGGCGGCCTGGGGTTCGTCTACTTCACCGACCCGCTGCTGCCGCATGCCGGCGAAATCCTCGATACCCTGCGGGAGCTGACCGGGGTCGGGGACTGGGTGGGAACGGTCGGCCTGGGGGTGATCGCCACCGGCACGGAATACCTCAACGAGCCGGCACTCGCGCTGATGGTCGCCGACCTGCCGGCGGACAGCTACCGGATCTTCTCGGGCAAGCAGCGCGCCCCGCAACCCGGCGCGCGCACCCCGGCCGGCGCGGTCGCGGCCCAGTTCGGCATCGTGCATGGCGACCCGCAGACGCCCGACATGGCCGACCTGATCGCCGAGATGGCTGCGCGGGTGGAAAGCGGGTACCTCGTCGGCGGGCTGTCCAGCGGGCAGTCCGGGACCGCGCAGGTCGCCAACGACATCCTGTCGGGGGGGCTGTCGGGGGTGGTGCTCGCCTCCGACGTTCCGGTCGCGACGCGCCACACGCAGGGGTGCGTGCCGCTGCCGGGGCGGCACGTGGTGACCGAATGCGAGGACAACATCCTCGTGACCCTCGACGGCCGTCCGGCGCTGGACGTGTTCCGGGAGGACGTGGGGGAACTGCTCGGGCGGGACCTGCGGCGCGCGGCCGAGATCATGCACGTGGGTTTTCCGGTGAAGGGGTCCGACACCGGCGACTATGTCGTGCGCAACCTGCTCGGCATCGACCCGAAGAACAAGCTCATTGCCGTCGGCGAACTGCCCGAACCGGGCGGGTCGCTGCTGTTCTGCAAGCGCGATGCCCAGACGGCGCGCGAAGACCTCGGCCGCATCCTTGCCGAACTGCGCCGGGAGGTGCCGGCGCCGCGCGGCGCCCTCTATTTCTCCTGCATCGGCCGGGGCGAGCACCTGTTCGGCCGGCGCGGCGCGGAACTCGGGCAGATCCGCGATGCCATCGGCGAGGTTCCGCTGGTAGGATTCTTCTGCAACGGGGAAATTTCCCACGACCGGCTGTATGGTTACACCGGCGTGCTCACGCTATTCCAATAACACGCATTCCATGGAGAAGACGATGGCCAAGGCAATCAGGTTCCACAAGACGGGCGGCCCGGAAGTGATGCAACTCGAGGAGGTCGCGGTCGGCGACCCGGCCGCCGGACAGGCGCGCATCCGCCATACCGCGATCGGCGTGAATTTCATCGATACCTACCATCGCTCCGGCCTGTATCCGATGCCGCTGCCTTCCGGCCTGGGGTCGGAGGGGGCTGGCGTCGTGGAGGCTGTCGGGCCGGGGGTGACCGGGCTCAAGGCCGGCGACCGGGTGGCCTACACCGGCAACCCGGTCGGCTCGTATTCGGAAGCGCGCCTCTACGCCGCCGACCGACTGGTGAAGATTCCGCAGGGCATCAGCGACCAGCAGGCGGCCTCGATGATGCTCAAGGGCATGACGGTCCAGTACCTGATCCACCGCACCTTCCCGGTCAAGGCGGGCGACACGGTGCTCTGGCACGCCGCCGCGGGCGGCGTCGGGCTGATCGCCTGCCAGTGGCTGAAGTCGATGGGCGTCACGGTGATCGGCACGGCCGGATCGGACGACAAGACCGCGCTGGCGAAGAAGGCCGGCTGCGCCCACGTCATCAACTATTCGACGGAGAACTTCACCCAGCGGGTGAAGGAGATCACCGGCGGCAAGGGCGTGCCGGTCGTATACGACTCGGTGGGCAAGAGCACGTGGGAGGGATCGCTCGACTGCCTCCAGCCGCGCGGCATGATGGTGTCGTTCGGCAATGCCTCCGGCGCCGTGGCCCCGGTCAACATCGGCATCCTGGCCCAGAAGGGTTCCCTGTTCCTCACGCGCCCGACCCTGGTCAATTACACGGCGACGCGCGCGGACCTGGAGGAGACCGCCAAGTCGCTGTTCGACGTTGTCGCTTCCGGCAAGGTGAAGATCGAGGTGACGGGCGCCTACAAGCTCGCGGATGCCGCGCAGGCGCACCGCGACCTGGAGGGCAGGAAGACGACCGGGTCGATCATCCTCACGCCGTGAGGGAGGGCCGCGGGCGCGTGGTGGAGCGCGCCCCGGCGCTGTAGAATCGAAGCGGGAGCAGGCAAACCGGATTAACTGGGGGAGGACGCATGAAGAACAAGATGTTGGTGGTGGCCGGCCTGGCCGCGCTGTTCGCGGCGGGCGGCGCTCTGGCGCAGCAGAAACTCAAGTTCGCGCACGTGTACGAGACGAGCGAGCCCTATCACACCGCCGCGGTCTGGGCGGCGGGCGAAATCGCGAAACGCACCGCGAACCGCTATACGATGGAAGTGTTTCCCGCCTCGTCGCTGGGCAAGGAGACCGACATCAACCAGGGCCTCACGCTCGGCACGGTGGACATCATCTACACCGGCCAGCTGTTCGCGGGCCGCAGCTACGGGCCGATCTCGATCGGCGGGGCGCCGTTCGTGTTCCGCGACTTCGACCACTGGAAGAAATTCTCCACTTCGAAGCTGTTCGACGAGCTGGCCGACGGGTACGCGAAGGGCACCGGCGGGAACAAGGTCCTGGCGATCACCTATTACGGCAACCGCCAGACCACCGCCAACAAGGCACTCAACAGGCCAGAGGACATGAAAGGCCTCAAGATCCGCGTGCCGGACGCGCCGCTCTATACCCTGTTCCCGCGGGCGGTGGGTGCCAACCCGACGCCGATTGCGTTCGCGGAGGTCTACCTCGCGCTGCAGAACAAGACCGTCGACGCACAGGAGAACCCGCTGCCGACCATCGACGCGAAGAAGTTCTACGAGGTGCAGACGCACATCAACCTGACGGCCCACATCACCGACGCGCTGCTCACGATCGTGGGCGCTCCGCTGTGGGCGAAGCTGTCCGACGCCGACAAGAAGGCGTTCACCGACGTTTTCCGCGAGGCGGCGGCGCGCGCGGGCGCCGAAATCGTCGACAGCGAGAAGAAGCTGGTGGGCGAATTCGAAAAGCGCGGCAAGACGGTGGTCCGCGTCGACCGCAAGCCATTCATCGCGGCGGTGCAGAAGTACTACAAGGAAGGCAGGCAGCCTGACGGCAGCCCGCTTCCCTGGGGAAAGGATGTATTCGACAAGCTCCAGGCCATCAAGTAAGGGCTTGCATGCACGGGCGCCGTGGCCGATGCAGGTCACGGCGTTTTCATTTGAGGGTTTGCCGGTGACGACGCATGGCCGCTGATTTTTCCGGTTCCGACCTGGCCTGGCTGCGGCGGCACTTCAGCCGGGCGCAGCCGCCCGCCGGGACGATCTACGGCGACCACGGCACACGCCCGTCGGCGGAGACGCTGCGCGCGGCATCGGTGCTGGTGCCCATCGTGGCGAGGCCGGAAGAGCCCACGGTCCTCTTTACGCAACGCACCGCGCACCTCAAGAGCCATTCCGGCCAGATCAGTTTTCCGGGCGGGCGCGCGGAGGCGCACGATGCGGATCCCGAAGGCACTGCCCTGCGCGAGACCTGGGAAGAGGTGGGGCTGCCGCCGGAACGGGTCGAGGTGCTCGGCCGGCTGTCGGAATACCACACCCGCACCGGGTATCGCATCACCCCGGTGGTGGGCATCGTGCAGCCCCCGTTCGACCTCAAGCCGGACGACAACGAGGTGGCCGAGGTGTTCGAGGTGCCGCTCGCTTTCCTGCTCGACGCGCGCAACCACGAGCGCCATTCGCGCGAATACGAGGGCGAGCAGCGCCATTACTTCGCAATCCCCTACCGCGACCGCTACATCTGGGGCGCCACCGCCGGGATGCTGGTCAACCTGTACCGTTACCTGTCGGACCGATAGCGGACCGCCGGGGCTCCGCGCGGCCGGGCGCGCACGGTGCTTGTGATATCTTGCGCCTTCCCCCGGTCTCCGAAGTTCGATCCCCGCACCAATGAGCGTCATCGCCATCATCGCCGCACTGCTGCTCGAGCAATGGCGGCCGCTCGTCGAGCGCAAGGCATACCACGCGCTGCTCGCGCGCTGGGCGAACTGGCTGGAGGGCACGTTCAACGCGGGCGAATCCCGCCACGGGCGGATCGCATGGGCGGTGGCCGCGGCGCCGCTCGTGGTCGGATCGCTTGCGCTTTACTGGATCCTCTTCTGGGTGCACCCGCTGCTAGCGCTCGCGCTCAACGTGGCGGCGCTGTACGTCACCCTCGGGTTCCGCCAGTTCAGCCACTACTTCACCGGCATCCAGCTCGCCGTGAAGGCCGACGACCTCGACCGCGCGCGCGAGCTGATCGGCACCTGGCGCGGCGAGGCGTCCCAGCATCGCACCAAGGAAGAGGTGGTCCGGCTCGCAATCGAGGAGGCGCTCGCCGCCTCGCACCGGCACGTGTTCGCGGTGCTGTTCTGGTTCATGCTGCTGCCGGGCCCGAGCGGCGCGATCCTGTACCGGCTGGCCGGGTTCCTCGCGCGCCGCTGGGGCGGGCAGGGCGCGTTCGGCATCTTTGCGATACGCGTGCACGAGGCGATGGAGTGGCCCGCCGTGCGCCTGACGGCGATCGCGTTCGCGATAGTCGGGGACTTCGAGGATGCGATCTACTGCTGGCGCACCCAGTCGGCGAACTGGGCCGACGCGCGGATCGGGATCGTGCTGGCCGCAGGGGCCGGCGCGATGGGAGTGCGCCTGGGCATGCCGCTCGCTTATGCCGACGGCACGGTCGAGCCGCGCGCGGAGCTTGGCCTGGGCGAGAGCGCGGACACCGCCTTCCTGGACAGCACCGTGGGCCTGCTGTGGCGATCCCTGGTGGTCTGGGTATTCCTGCTGGCGGTGCTCAGCGTCGCGCGGATCTTCTAGGCGCGGTCCGCGCCGCCGGGCTCACCGGTCGGTGCCGCAGCGCCAGCACTGGGTGAACTGCGCCTCCTGGATCTCGCCGCAGCCGCACTGCCATGCCTTGCCCTTGTCCGCCGGCCGCAGCGGACCCTCCGCCAGCAGCCGCGCGGCCCGCTCGGCGTCCGCATCGTCCTCCACCCACACCTCCGGCTGGCAGTCGGCGAACGGCAGCTGGCCGATCGCGGAAGCGAGCATCTCGTTCTTCACCATCGCGCGGATGCCGACCGAGGCGAGCAGGTTCTTCGCGTGGTGCACGTCGGGCAGGCTGAGCGAGGCGTATACGCGCTTCATCGCCGCTGCCCGGCCGACTCCTCGGCCAGCACGATGCGCTGGTAGAGCGCGAGCCGCCGCGCATGGATGGCCCCCCCGTCGGCCGCCTGCCGGATCGCGCAGCCCGGCTCGTTGAGGTGGCGGCAGTTCTGGAACCGGCAGTGGCCGCGAAAGGGCGTGAATTCGCGAAAACCCTCCGCGATATGGAGGTAATCCATCCCGGCCAGCCCGAACTCGGCGAGGCCGGGCGAATCGATGATTTCCGTGCCGGCCGACACCGGGTACAGGCGCGAACCGGTGGTCGTCTGCTTGCCTGCATCGAGGAATGCCGAGATTTCGCGGATCTTCACTTCGGCGTCCGGGACGAGCGCCTTCACGAGCGTAGACTTTCCCATCCCGGACTGGCCGGTGAGCAGGCTGCGAAAGCCCGCGAGGTACGGGCGCAGCGGCTCGATGTCGACCCGGCCCGCGATTTCCACCAGCGGGTAGCCCAGGCCCCTGAACGGCGCGAGCATGGCGAGCGCCCGCTCGCGCTGCTCGACGAGGTCGAACTTGTTCAGCACGATGATGGTGGGCAGCCCCGCGTGCTCCGCCACCACGAGCATGCGGCAGATCAGCTCGTCGGAAAAGGACGGCTCGCAGGCCACGAGGATCACGACCTGGGTGAAGTTGGCCGCCAGGACCTTGCGGCGGTAATGGACCGCGCGGGCGAACTCCGTGGCGCGCGGGGCGACCGCCTCTATGATCCCCTGGTCGGCGGAGCTGCGCGCCAGCTGGACCCGGTCCCCGCACACCGGCTGCATCTGGCGGCCGCGCACCTGGCAGCGCAGCAGTTCCCCGCCGTCGAGGCGCGCGAGGCATTCGCGGCCGTATCCGGCGACCACCGTGGCGTGGAGCAGGGCCTCGGTCACTCCGCAGCGCCGCGGCGGGTCAAAGCCGGAACAGCGCGTCGCATTTGGCCGCGCAGATGAAGTCGTTTTCGGACAGCCCGCCGATGGCATGGGTGGTGTATTCCACCCGGCACTTGTTGTAGCCGACCTGCAGGTCGGGGTGGTGGTCCTCGCGGTGCGAGAGCCACGCCAGGGCGTTCACGAATGCCATGGTCTGGTAGTAATTGGTGAACGGGTAGAGCTTGACGAGGGTGTTGTTCTCGATGATCCAGCCCTTGAGCGAGCGCAGCATGTCCCTCGCCTGCGCGTCGCTGTACGGCGCGGCGCCGCCCTCGCAGGGGACGCATTTGCGCTGGGCGAGGTCGTCCGTCATGCGGGCGCGCCGTGCTGCAGGCGCGCGATGCGCGTCGCCGCCGGCGGGTGCGAGTCGTAGAACGCGGAATGCAGCGGATCGGGCGTGAGCGTGGCCGCGTTGTCCTGGTAGAGCTTCACCAGCGCGCGCACCAAATCTTCCGAATCCGCATTCTGCGCAGCATATGCGTCTGCTTCAAACTCGTGCTTCCTGGAGTACAGGCTGGTCAGCGGCTGCAGGAAGAACGTGAACACGGGCACCACCAGGAAGAACAGCACCAGCCCCATCGCGGTCCCCGGGGACTGCACGTTCAGCCCCTGGTAGAACCACGCCTCGCCGATGAGCTGCCCGAGCACCCACAGCATCGCCAGGCTCATCGCAAACAGGATCGCCACCCGCTTCCAGACGTGGTGGCGCTTGAAGTGGCCGAGCTCGTGCGCGAGCACCGCCTCCACCTCGGCGGGCGCGAGGCGGGTGAGCAGCGTGTCGAACAGCACGATGCGCTTGGCCGCGCCGAACCCGGTGAAATAGGCGTTGCCGTGCGAGGAACGCTTCGAGCCGTCCATGACGTACAGGCCCTGCGCCTTGAAGCCGCAGCGCGCAAGCAGCTGGGCGATGCGTTCGGCAAGCGAAGGATCCGACAGCGGCGTGAAGCGATTGAACACCGGCGCAATGAACGTCGGGTAGATCATCAGGATGAGCAGGTTGAAGCCCATCCAGGCAAGCCAGACGTAGAGCCACCACAGCCCGCCCATCCGCGCCATCAGCCACAGCACCACGAGGAGCAGCGGCACGCCCAGCGCCGTGCCGAGCACCGCCTGCTTGGCCAGGTCGGCGAGGAACAGGGGCAGCGTCATGCGGTTGAAGCCGAACTTCGCCTCGACCACGAACGTCCGGTACAGGGTGAGCGGGAGGTCGAGGACCGACAGCAGGAAGACCAGGCTCATGGCCAGCGCCACGCCGTGCCAGTAGCCGGCCGGGTCGAGCACGCGCGCCCACTGGTCCGACAGCATCTGCAGGCCGCCGCCGAGCGTCAGCAGCAGGAGCACCAGCACCCCGATGGCGATGTCCGCGATGCCCAGCCGGGTCTTGGCGATGCTGTAGTCCGCCGCCTTCTGGTGCGCGGGCAGGGTGATGGTCGAGGCAAAGCTTGCCGGCACCGCGTCGCGATGGCGGCTCACGTGGCCGACCTGGCGCAGCGCGAGCCACAGCCGGGTGGCAGTCGAGAGCGCGAGCGCGCACAGGAACGCGGCGGTGAGCCCGTTGGGGGTGAAGGTGTCCATGGCCGTGAGAGAATACCGCGTTATCAGTAAGCCAGAAAGTTCGCGCGGGCGGGCGACTCTCGAAGGAGCAGCGGATGGCGCAGGATCAGAACAACCTCGTATGGATCGACATGGAAATGACCGGCCTCGTGCCGGACACGGACCGCGTCATCGAGATCGCGATGGTGGTGACCGACTCGCAGCTGAACCTGGTCGCCGAGGGGCCGGTATTCGTGGTGCACCAGCCCGATTCGGTGCTCGACGGCATGGACGGGTGGAACAAGTCCACGCATGCGAAGTCGGGGCTCATCGAGAAGGTCAAGGCATCGCCGCTCGACGAGGCCGCGGTCGAGGCCCATGTGATCGCATTCCTCAAGGATTACGTCCCGTCCGGGACCTCGCCGATGTGCGGCAATTCGATCTGCCAGGACCGGCGATTCATGGCGCGCTGGATGCCGAAGCTCGAGGCGTATTTCCACTACCGCAACCTGGACGTCAGCACGCTGAAGGAGCTGGTGCGGCGCTGGAAGCCCGAGGTGGCCAAGGGCATGGTGAAGCACAACAAGCACGAGGCGCTGGCGGACATCCTCGAGTCGATCGAGGAACTGAAGTACTACCGCAAGACCGTGATGACGATCTGAAAGTCCGGGATTGCTTTCCGGGAAACGGCTCCGGGAGCCGGTTTTCGGGCAGTCTCGATACCGGAAATGGGATAGCCGCCTAGCGGCGGCGCTTGCCGGCCACTGCCTTCCCGGCGGCCTTGCGCCCCGCAGCCGGTTTCCCGGCCACCGCCTTCCGCGCCTTGGCGGGCCCCACCTCGACGATCATCTCGATCTCGACCGGGATGCCCATGGGCAGGGAGTTCATGCCCACCGCCGAGCGCGCGTGGCGGCCCTTGTCGCCGAACACCTCCACGAACAGGTCCGAGGCACCGTTGATCACCTTGGGCGGGTCGGTGAACTCGGGCACGCAGTTCACCATGCCGAGCACCTTCACGATCCGCTTCACGCGGTCGAGGCTGCCGAGCTCGGCCTTCATGACGGCGATCAGGTCGAGGCCGGTGGTGCGCGCGTGCTGGTAGCCCTCTTCGATGGTGAAATCGCGGCCGAGCTTGCCCGAGGGGCGCTTGCCGTCGACCGTCAGCGGGCCCTTGCCGGCGAGGTACAGCAGGTTGCCGGTCTGTACCGCGTTGACGTAATTGGCCGAGGGCGAGGACACCTGCGGCAGGGTGATGCCGAGTTCCCTGAGTCTCTTTTCAGCGCTCATCCGGGGTCCTTCAGTTCATCGGGATCAGCTTGCCCGGGTTCATGAGGTTTTCGGGGTCGAACAGCTTCTTGATGTCGCGCATCAGGTCCACCGCCTCGCCGTGCTCCTGCACGAGCGAGCCCTGCTTGCCCAGGCCGATGCCGTGCTCCCCGGTGCAGGTGCCTTCCATCTCGATGGCGCGCTTCACCAGCCGCTTGTTGAAGGCCTTGGCCTGCTCCAGCTCGGCGGGATTGTCCGGGTCGACGAGGAACATCAGGTGGAAGTTGCCGTCGCCGACGTGACCCATGAGCGGGACCGGCGCCACATAGCTCTTCACGTCTTCCATCGACTCGGCGACGCACTCGGCCAGGCGGGAGATGGGCACGCAGACGTCGGTGGAGATGGAGCGCGATCCAGGCCGCAGCTGCAGGCAGGCGAAGTACGCGGTGTGGCGCGCCTCCCACAGCTTGGTGCGGTCCTCCGGCTTGGTTGCCCAGATGAAGTCCATGCCGCCGTTTTCCTTGGCGATCTCCTGGACCATCTCGGCCTGCTCGACGACCGAGGCCGCCGTGCCGTGGAATTCGAAGAACAGGGTGGGGGACACGCGATAGCTGGTCTTGCTGTACTTGTTGATCGCGGCGATCGAGTTCTCGCAGACGATCTCGGAGCGCGCGATCGGGATGCCGGCCTGGATGACCTGGATCACGGTCTTCGTGCAGCCGTCGATCGAGTCGAACGCGCAGACCGCGGCGGACATCGCCTCCTGCACGGCATAGAGCCTCACGGTCACTTCCGTGATGATGCCGAGCGTGCCTTCGGAACCCACGAACAGGCGGGTCAGGTCGTAGCCGGCCGCGGATTTCTTCGCGCGGCTCGAGGTGCGGATGATGCGCCCGTCGGCAAGCACCACGGTCAGCGCGAGCACGTTTTCGCGCATCGTGCCGTAGCGCACGGCGTTGGTCCCGGAGGCGCGCGTGGCGGCCATGCCGCCGAGCGTCGCATCCGCGCCGGGATCGACGGGAAAGAACAGGCCCGTGTGGCGGATGTGCTCGTTCAGGGCCTTGCGCGTCACGCCGGCCTGCACCACCGCATCGAGGTCCTCCTCGTGGACCGCCAGCACCTTGTTCATCTGCGACAGGTCGATGCAGACGCCGCCTTCCACCGCGAGGGTATGACCCTCAAGCGAAGTCCCCACGCCGTAGGGGATCATCGGGACGCCGTGCCGGCGGCAGATGTTGACCACGTCGCGCACTTCCTCGGTCGAGCGCGGGAAGACCACGGCGTCGGGCGGGGCGATCGGGAAGTAGGACTCGTCCTTGCCGTGGTGCTCGCGGATGCCCATGGACGTGGTGAGCCGGTCGCCCAGCAGGGCCTGCAGTTCGGTGACCACGCTCTGGTCGAATTCCCGGGCTTTATTCAAAGGGGCCTCCTCTATCGCGTTGAACGCCGCGCCGCGCGCGTTCCGACGCGCAACCGATGGTGCAGCTCATTTTAGCTTGATCTCGCCTTCGAACGGCACCTTCAGGCCGAGTTCCGGGATTTCCAGAACCATCCTGGCGGTCAGGGCTTCGTCGCCCTTCAGGCGGCCGGATTCGAGCGCCTTGCCCACGGCCTGTTCGATCTCGCGCTGCGAGTTCACGCCGACCATCTTCAGGAATTTCCGGATGCCGAGGTTGAACGTTTCCTGGTCCATGAGTGCTCCAGTGTGGTTTCAGTGCTGCGGGTTGGACTGCAATCGGGCCAGCATGTGCGACGCGAGCTGCTTGCCGTACTCGACGCCCCACTGGTCGAAACTGTCGATGTCCCATACCACGCCCTGGACGAACACCTTGTGCTCGTAGAGCGCGATCAGGCGGCCGAGGTTGCGCGGGTCGAGGCGGTCGAGGCGGATTATCGACGAGGACCGGTCGCCCGGGTACCTGCGGTAGGGCTCCAGCGCCGCGTCGGCGCGGCCCAGCGCGAGGGCTTCTGCCTGGGCGATGGCGTTGGCCGCGAGCATCAGGTGCCGTTCCTTGTTGTAGCGCCCCTCGCGCACCAGGATGAAGTCCGCCGGGACGACCACCGTGCCCTGGTGCAGAAGCTGGTGGAACGAGTGCTGGCCCACGGTGCCCGCCGCCCCCCACAGGACCGGCGCGGTGGCGTAGTCCAGCGCCTCCCCGGAGCGGTTCACCGACTTGCCGTTGGACTCCATCTCGAGTTGCTGGAGGTAGGCGGGGAACTGGGCGAGCGGCAGCGCGTACGGCATCACCGCGTGGGTCTGGGCGCCATGGAAGTTGATGTGCCAGATGCCGAAGAGGGCCATCAGCGCCGGGATGTTCTCCTCCAGCGGGGCGGATGCGAAGTGCGCGTCGGCATCCGCTGCACCCGCAAGGAACTCGCCGAACCGCTCGGGCCCGATGGCGATCATCAGCGTGATCCCGACGCACGACCAGATCGAGTAGCGCCCGCCTACCCAGTCCCAGGTAGGCAGGATGCTTTCGGCAGGCACCCCGAATTCGGCGGCGGCTGCGACGTTGGCGGTGGCCGCGATGAAGTGCCGGCCCGTGTCGGTCCCGGCCGGCAGGTTGGCGCGCAGCCAGTCCCGCGCGGCGGCGCCGTTGACGAGCGTCTCCTGGGTCGTAAAGCTCTTCGAGGCGAGCACAAACAGGGTGCGTTCCGCGTCGCACCGCGCGAGCACGCGGCCGAGGTCCGCGGGGTCGATGTTCGCCACGCAGTCGAAGGCGAGGGCGGTATCGCGAAACTCGTCGAGCGCATCGAGCACCATGCGCGGCCCGAGGTCGGAGCCGCCGATGCCGATATGCACCACGCGGGCGATCGACTTGCCCGTGGCGCCCATCCATTGCCCGCGGCGCAGCCGGGTTGCGATCCGGCCCGCGGCCTCGAGGGACTCGCGCACTTCGGCGGGCGCTGCGGCGCCGCGGCGCAACGCCACGTGCCAGGCCGGGCGGTTCTCCGTGGTGTTGACCGGCTCGCCTGCGAAGAGCCTGTCGCGCCAGACGGACCAGTTCTGCTGCTCGGCGAGCCGCGCCAGCAGTACCAGGGTCTCCGCGGTGACCTTCTGCCGCGACCAGTCGAGCTCGACGCCCGCGCCGTGCGTGATGCATCGCTCGCTGCGCCCGGGGTCGTCCGCAAGGAGCCGGCCGAGGCTGGTCGAGCGCATGGCGTTGGCATGTGCCTGCAGCGCCCGCCATGCGGTGGTCTGGGTAAGTGTGCTCATGGGTTCTTGCGGTACAGCCGGTAGCGCTCGGCCTTGTCCCCGGGGCGCCCGAAGTCGGCAATCCGGGTCCAGCCGGCGCCGGGCGCGTCCTTCTCGTGCCTGGGGCTGCCCTGGATCAAAAGGTAGCGGCAGCTCGCTTCGGATTCCGGCCCCCCGATTCTAATGCGGGCGTGGTAGCTGAACGCTGCGCGCTGCGGGACGCCGAGGTTCCTCCCCGCGACACAGTCGCCTGCGCCCGACAGTTTCGATTTCATCTGCACGGCCACGGTGCGGTAGGACTTGAGGTGGTCGGCCCAGGGCATCCACAAGGTGGCAAACGTGCCCCACAGCAGCGCCACGCCGGCGGCCCACCGCGTCGCGCTGCGCGACGGCGCCGGGCGCAGGCGAAGGACCAGCAGCAGCCAGAGTAGCGTCAGCGCCAGCGCGGTCGCGAACGGCAGCCAGGAGAACTGCGGAGTGAATCCCGGCGCGAGCTTGGCAAAATTGTTGGCGATCTTGGGCGGCCAGCCGGTCATCATCGCGAGGTAGCCGACCCAGATGATGAACGCGAAGACCCCGAAGGTCATTACGCCGAACCAGTCCAGGGCCGCCGCGGCCCCGCGGCGCAGGGTCGGCAGCCCATGCGCCGTGAACAACACCAGCGGCGGCACGGTGGCGAGCAGGTTGATGTCCTGCCTGGGACCCAGCACGGATACGCCGATGAACAGCAGGACGAAGGCCGCGATCGGGACGAAGAGGCGCGGGGACAGCAGCGCCTTGCGCCGCGCCCAGACTGTCCAGATCGCAAGCGGCCACAGCGGCCAGAGGAACCAGGCCGAAATTCCGAAGAAGTAGCTCAGGTTGCCACCGAAGGCGCCGCGCGGCGTGCTCGCCAGCGTGAGCCATGCCGAGAAGAGCGCGGGCGAATGCGCGCGCAACGCCCAGGGCCAGCTCACGGCAATGGCTGTCATGACCAGCGCGCCGATGACGAGGAACCTGGCCCGGCTGCGGGTGCGCAATTCCGGGCATGCCGCATGCGAGAGCAGGGCGGCCGAAAACAGCGCTACGGGCGTTACGAACCCGGTCGACAGGAAGGCAACGCCCAGCGCCGCGCCGAAGGCTGCGCCCATCAGGCCCGGCCGGTCTCCTGCGCGGGCGAGGGCCGCCAGCGCGGCGCAGGAGGCGGCGAGCGTGGCAAGGTCGGTGATCGCCTCATGCGCATGCACCATCAGGCCGATCGTGCCGATCAGCAGCAGCACGGCTGCCGGCGCCTCCGTGCCGGTGTCCTCGTCCTGCGCCGGGGTGCGCGCGGCGGCGTACAGGAAGCCGCAGGCCGCTAGCACCGCAAGCCCGCTTGCCACCCGTACCGCATCGTGGAAGGGCAGGGCGAACGAGGCCAGCTTCGAAACGAGCAACGCCACCCAGTGGAAAAAGGGCGGATCCTCCAGCCAGGGCTCCCCGGCAATCCTGGGGACCAGCCAGTCGCCGGTCAGCTGCATCTGGTGGATGACCTCGACCCCGATGGCGTCGAAGGACTTCCAGGGGTCGTGCGCCAGCAGGCCCGGCAGCACGAACGCGAGCGCGAGCACCACGAGCAGCCCGGGAGACGGCGGCAGGGCGATCGGGGACCGCGGGGCGCTCAGGAGATCCTCACTCGGCTGCGGGCGGCGTCATCCGCGGATCTTACCATTGGCGACGCGTGTGGACGAAATAAGCTTTTGTTTTAAAAAGAAAAAGCCCCCGGGACTTGCGCCGCGGGGGCCCTTTCCGGACGTTCCGGCGGGGCGGTCTCAGGCTGTCTTGGCCTTGGGCGCGTAACGGCGCTTGAACTTCTCGATGCGCCCGGCGGTGTCGACGATCTTCTGCTTGCCCGTGTAGAACGGGTGCGATTCGGAGGAGATTTCGATCTTCACGAGGGGGTACTCGGCGCCATCGGTCCACTTCATGGTTTCGCGACCCTTGGTGTCGATGCAGGAGCGGGTCAGGAACGAGAAATTGCAGCTCGTGTCGAGGAAGATGACGTCTTTGTATTCGGGGTGGCCGGCGGTTTTCATTCGGAATCCTTTGGTTGCCGCGGGAATTTGCCGCGGCGGGCTCAAAATTTGAGCCGCGAATTATACGTAAATCAGGGGTTTATGGCAATCCCCGGCCCGGGGCCTAGCCGCGGCGCATCGAGTCGAAAAAGTCCGCGTTGGTCTTGGTGGCGCGCACCTTGTCGATCAGGAATTCGGCCGCCTCGAGCTCGTCCATCGGGTAGAGCAGCTTCCGGAGCACCCAGATCTTCTGCAGGATGTCCTTTTCGATCAACAGCTCCTCGCGGCGGGTGCCGGAGCGGTTCACGTTGATGGCCGGGTAGATGCGCTTCTCGGCCATGCGGCGGTCGAGGTGGATCTCGAGGTTGCCGGTGCCCTTGAACTCCTCGTAGATCACGTCGTCCATGCGGCTGCCGGTCTCGACCAGGGCCGTGGCGATGATGGTCAGGCTGCCGCCTTCCTCGATGTTGCGCGCCGCGCCGAAGAAGCGCTTGGGTTTCTGCAGGGCATTGGCGTCGACGCCGCCGGTCAGCACCTTGCCGGAGGCGGGCTGCACCGTGTTGTAGGCGCGCGCCAGGCGCGTGATCGAGTCCAGCAGGATGATGACGTCCTTCTTGTGCTCGACCAGGCGCTTGGCNNGCCTTCTCGATCACCATTTCGGCGACCTGCACGTGGCGCTGCGCGGGCTCGTCGAAAGTGGAGGCGACGACCTCGCCCTTGACGGTGCGGGTCATCTCGGTCACTTCCTCGGGACGCTCGTCGATCAGCAGGACCATCATCACGGCTTCGGGATGGTTGGAGGTGATCGCGTGCGCGATGTGCTGCATCAGCACGGTCTTGCCGGCCTTGGGCGGCGAGACGATCAGGCCGCGCTGGCCCTTGCCGATGGGGGCGACGATGTCGATGATCCGGCCGGTGATGTTCTCCTCGGCCTTGATCTCGCGCTCGAGCTTGAGGTGCTCGGTCGGGTGCAGCGGGGTCAGGTTCTCGAAGAGGATCTTGCCCTTGGAGGCTTCCGGCGCCTCGCCGTTGACCTTGTCGACCTTGACCAGCGCGAAGTAGCGCTCGCCGTCCTTCGGGGTGCGGATTTCGCCGTCGATCGTGTCCCCGGTATGCAGGTTGAAGCGGCGGATCTGCGAAGGCGACACGTAGATATCGTCCGTGCTCGCGAGGTACGAGGTGTCCGGCGAGCGCAGGAAGCCGAAACCGTCGGGGAGCACCTCCAGCGTCCCGTCGCCGAAGATCGCCTCGCCTTTCTTCGCGCGGTGCTTGAGCATCGCGAAGATCAGGTCCTGCTTGCGCAGGCGGTTGGCGCCTTCGATCTCGTCGGTGACCGCCATGTCGACGAGTTGGGTGACGTGCAGGGATTTCAGATCAGATAAATGCATGGCGAACGCCGAAAAGGAGTGGAACGTGGAATGCGGAGAGCTTCGAAGGGGTGAGCACCGGAACCGGGTGCTGGGACCTGCCAGATCACAAGCTTGCGGCCGCGCCGGAGGTGGCCTTTGTTCTTTTGCCAGACTGTCCCTAAAACTGCGTCCAGCGGCGCGGCGATTCAGTGCTGAAGCCTAAGACCTTTAGATATTGCTGTCAAGGAAGGCCGTGAGCTGCGACTTGGAGAGCGCGCCCACCTTGGTTGCCTCGACATTGCCGTTCTTGAACAGCATCAGGGTCGGGATGCCGCGGATGCCGAACTTGGCCGGCACGGCCTGGTTCTCGTCGACGTTGATCTTGGCGATCTTGATCCGGCCGGCGTAGTCCCTGGCGACCTCTTCGAGGATCGGGGCGATCGACTTGCAGGGGCCGCACCACTCGGCCCAGTAGTCCAGCAGGACGGGTACGTCGGATTTCAGGACATCGGGCTCGAAACTGGCATCGGTGACGTGCTGTATGGAAGAACTGCTCATATTTCCTCAAGGTTTCGGTTGGGAGGGGCGGCGTCGGACTGTGAATCGGTGGTTCGGGCCCGCCGCAGGCATGGCCTAATTATGGGGGCGACCCCGAGGAACGCAAGGGTGCATGCTAAACTGCGGATTCATAACCATATTTCCAGACCCTTTCCGGGTTTCCCATCCCCAATGGCCTTCGTCGTTACCGAATCCTGCATCAAGTGCAAGTACACCGACTGCGTGGACGTGTGCCCCGTGGACTGCTTTCGCGAGGGGCCGAACATGCTGGTGATCGACCCTGACGAGTGCATCGACTGCACCCTGTGCGTGCCGGAGTGCCCGGTCGAGGCGATCTTCGCCGAGGACGACGTGCCCGACACCCAGCAGGAATTCATCGCGCTGAACGCCGAACTGGCCAAGGGCTGGAAGCCGATCATCGAGAGGAAGGACGCGCCGGCCGACGCCGACGAGTGGAGCAAGGTCACGGACAAGAAGGCCCTGCTCGAGCGCTAGGGCCGGGGGCTCAGTAGTAGGTCAGCGTAGTCACCTTGCCGCGAAACACCCGGTAGGCGAACACCGTGTAGCCGGCCAGGAAGGGCATGACGACCCCCGCGCCGTACAGCAGCATCCACAGCGCCGACGGGTGAGCCGCGGCCTCCCAGATGGTCATCCGGTCGATCACCACGTATGGGAACAGGCTGTAGGCAAGTCCAAGGAAGGCGAGTACGAAAATCGTCACGCCGCCTGCGAAAGGCCCCCACTCGGGCGCCGGCTCCGCCCGGCGCAGCCTGCCGATCGCCCGCCAGACCCACAGTCCGGCCAGGACGCTCGCCAGGGGCAGCAGCATCAGCGCGAGCGTGCCGGGAAAGTCGAACCACTTGGTCCTAACGGTCTCGCTTGCAAGCGGCGTCGCCGCGCTCACGAGGGCCACGCCCAGCGCAACCCACAGGAGGCCCCAGCGCGCCCAGGCGAACGATTTCTTCTGCAGCCCACCCTCGGTGCGCAGGATCAGCCAGGTTGCGCCGAGCAGCACGTATCCGCCGCACAGCGACGCGCCGGTCAGGACGGCGAACAGGAAGTACCCGAATCCCGGCTCGAACCCGGTCACGTAGCGCCCGAGCATGAACCCCTGCGCAAAGGACGCGAGGAACGAGCCTGCCCAGAACAGCCAGTTCCAGAGTTCGCGGTGCCAGCCGTCGGCCTTCACCCGGAATTCGAATGCCACGCCGCGCAGCATCAGGCCGATCAGCATTGCGGCGACCGGCAGGTAGAGCGCGCCGAGGATCACGCCGTGCGCCGCCGGGAAGGCCGCCAGCAGGATGCCGATGCCGAGCACCAGCCAGGTTTCGTTGGCATCCCAGAACGGGCCGATCGACGCCACCATGAGGCCTTGCTCTTCCACCGTGCCCGCCGGCATCAGCATGCCGACCCCGAGGTCGTATCCGTCGAGCACCACGTACATCAGGATCGCGAACCCCATCAGCCCGGTGAACACCAGCGGGAGGTCGAGGCTCATGCCTGGGCTCCCTTGCCGGCCATGCGGGTGATGACCACCATGTAGGCAAGCAGCATGGCCGCGTAAGTCACGACATATCCGGTGAGGCTCGCGCCCAGCTGCGCCCCGGATACCGGCCCGGCCGCGTCCGCCGTGCGCAGCACGCCTGTCACCAGCCACGGCTGCCGGCCGATTTCGGTCACCAGCCAGCCGGAGAGGGTGGCGAGCCAGCCCGCGAACGTGGCGCCGGCGAAGGCCCACAGCAGCCAGCGCGGCGGTGGCGATGGCCGGCGCAGGATCCACGCGCCCGCCCAGGACAGCGCCAGCATCAACACTCCAACCCCGACCATCGCGCGAAAGGCAAAGAACACCGGTGCGATCGGCGGGGTGTCGGGGGCGAATGCGTCGATCCCTTTCAGTTCGCCTTCCGGGTCATGCTTCAGGATCAGGCTCGCCAGTGCCGGGATTTCGATTGCGTAGTCGTTGCGCCGCTTCGCGTCGTTGGGGATCGCGAAGAGTACGAGGGGCACGCCCTTGCCGGATTGCCAGAGCGCCTCGATCGCCGCGATCTTGGCGGGCTGGTGCTTGAGGGTGTTCAGCCCGTGCAGGTCGCCGATGAGGATCTGCAGCGGCGCGAGGATGGCGGCGACGAGCACCCCGGTGCGCAGGCCCCGCATCGCCGCGGCATCCCCGGCCGCGTGCAACAGCCGCCAGGCCGACAGGCCTGCGATGACGAATGAGGCGGTCAACCCGCTGGCGATCACCATGTGCGTGATGCGATACGGGAACGAAGGGTTGAAGACCACTTCCAGCCAGTTGCCGGCGATGATCTGGCCGGCGTCGACCACGTGCCCGGCCGGCGTCTGCATCCAGGAATTGAGCGCAAGGATCCAGAATGCCGACAGCGAGGTGCCGACCGCCACCATGACGGTCGCGAACAGGTGCACGCGCGGGGAAACGCGCTGCATGCCGAACAGCATCACGCCCAGGAACGTCGCTTCCAGGAAGAAGGCGAACATCACTTCGTATGCGAGCAGCGGCCCGGCGATGTTCCCGACCTTGCCCATGTAGCCCGGCCAGTTGGTGCCGAACTGGAAGGACATGGTGATCCCCGTTACCACGCCCATCGCGAACGAAAGGGCGAAGACCTTCACCCAGACCTTGTAGACCTCGAGCCAGTGCGATTCGCCCGACCGGTGGAACCTGACGCGGAAGTACACGAGGAACCACGCCAGCGCGATGGTCAGCGTCGGGAACAGGATGTGGAACGCAATGTTCAGGCCGAACTGCGCGCGCGCGAGGAGCAGGGTTTCCGCAGGATCGATGTCAGTCCGCCTTCAGGGTCGCCGGATCCCATTCTAGACCTGCCGGAAGGGCGATCGTTCACCGCCTGTGTAAGGAACCCGCGCCGTTCCCGACCAAAGCGCAGGACAAGGCGTCACAAGGGAGGTTCTTCATGCATGCAACGCAGCAATCCCCGGGCGAGTGGGTCAGGATCCACCCGCTGGCGGTGAGGGCCGGCCACTGGGTCAATGTGGTGGCGGTGGTCATCATGGTCATGAGCGGGTGGCGGATCTACAACGCCTCGCCCGTCTTCGACTTCTACTTTCCCAAGTCCGTCACCCTCGGGGGATGGCTGGGGGGCGCGATCCAGTGGCACTTCGCGGCCATGTGGCTCTTCGCCCTGAACGGGCTGGCCTACCTCGGGTACGGAATCCTCTCGGGGCACTTCCGGCGCAAGCTCCTGCCGATCACGCCGCGCGCCGTGTTCCACGACGTCCTGGAGGCGCTGCGCGGCAGGCTCGCGCATGAGGACCTGTCGGTCTACAACGCCGCGCAGCGCGCAGCCTACGTTTCCCTGATCGCGGCCCTCGTGGTGCTCGTGCTTTCGGGACTTGCCATCTGGAAGCCGGTGCAACTGTACTGGCTCGCCTGGCTGATGGGAGATTTCGACAATGCCCGCGTCGTCCATTTCCTGGCAATGGCGGCCACCGTGGCCATTGTCGCCGTGCATGTGCTGATGGTGATCCTGGTGCCGCGCACGTTGCCGACGATGATCACCGGCCGCGCCAGGAGGACGGCATGAAGCTCTTCTCCGCGATGGGCAGGAGCTTCCTCGCGCATCGCACGCCGGCCGTCGAGAGGATCGAGCGGCGCCTGTTCCTCAGGCAGAGCCTTTCGGTCGGCGCGCTTGCGCTGCTGTCGGGGTGCGAACTGACCGACGACGAGTCCGTGCAGAAGGTGCTCACCGGGATGTCGGCCTGGAACGACGGTGCGCAGGCCTGGCTGTTCGACCCGAAGCGCCTCGC
>JAFEDL010000077.1:38714-57643 GCA_018241645.1 Pseudomonadota bacterium | reverse complement strand
GAGTCCATGAAGGACCAGGCCGGCGGCCTCGCACAGGCCGTGGCCGTGTTCCAGACGAGCCGCGGACGCAGCTGAGCCGCGCCGGGATTCCAGTCCCATTGCACATCCCTACAGCGAAGAACAAAACACCATGAGCGCCGCAGCCATCCTCGAACCGAGTTCGTCTCCCGACCACGAGTACGAATTCTCGCAGCGCGACTTCGACCGCGTGCGCCGGCTGATCCGCGAGCGGGCCGGCATCGCGCTGAATGCCGGCAAGCAGAACATGGTCTACAGCCGCCTTTCCCGGCGCCTGCGCGCGTGCGGGATGTCCAGTTTCGCCGAGTACCTGGACGCACTGGAGTCTGCGGAATCCCCGGAGCGCCAGGACTTCATCAATGCGCTGACCACCAACCTCACCGCCTTCTGGCGCGAGGCGCACCATTTCCCGATCCTGGCCGAGCACCTGCGCCAGAGGGCGGCGCAGAGCGGCGAAAAGTTCTCGATCTGGTGCAGCGCAGCCTCCACCGGGGAGGAGCCCTACACGATCGCCATTACGGCCATGGAAGCCTTCGGCAGCATGACGCCCCCGGTGCGCATCCTCGCGACGGACATCGACACCGGGGTGCTGGAACAGGCGCGGCGCGGCACATACGCGGAGGACAACCTGGCTTCGGTCAGCCCGGCCCTGGTGCGCAAGTACTTCATGCGCGGCACCGGCCAGAACGCGGGAAAGGTCCGGGTGCGCCCCGAGGTGGCGGCGCTCGTGTCGTTCAGGCAGCTGAACCTGCTGGAGGAGCGCTGGAACCTGCGCGGCGGCTTCGCGGCGGTCTTCTGCCGGAACGTCATGATCTATTTCGACAAGCCAACCCAGTACGCGGTGCTGCGCCGGTTCGCGCCGCTGCTCGAGACCGGCGGGCTGCTGTTTGCCGGCCACTCGGAGAATTTTTCGGAGGCCCGTGAGTTGTTCCAGCTGCGCGGCAGCACCGTCTATGAGCGACTGCCGGGCGAGTCTTCAGCGCGCCGGCAGGGCTGAAGGGCATCCCGGAAATGGTACATGCCTGGACAGAGACGCCGGCGCCCAACGTCTATTTCGACCCCACGTTCGGCACCGAGGCGGCCAAGATCCTCCCCGGGGAGTACTACGCCACGGGCCGGGACATGCTGCTCGTCACGGTGCTGGGCTCCTGCGTGGCCGCATGCGTGCGCGACCCGCTCAACGGGGTCGGCGGGATGAACCATTTCATGCTCCCCGACGGCAAGGACGCCGGCGGCGCCTCGGCCCGTTACGGCGCGTATGCCATGGAAGTCCTGATCAACGACCTGCTCAAGCTCGGCGCGCGCCGCGACCGGCTGGAGGCCAAGGTGTTCGGCGGCGGGGCGGTGATGGAAGGCATGAAGTCGATGGACATCGGCAAACGCAACGCGGCGTTCGTGCTCGGGTTCCTCGGCGTCGAGGGCGTCACCGTGGCGGCCCGCGACCTGATGGACGATGTCGCGAGGAAGGTCTATTTCTTCCCGGCCAGCGGCCGCGTCATGGTCAAGCGCTTCCGCGCGATGCACAACGACACCATCGTGAAGCGCGAGATCGAGTACAAGAAGCGTCTTGCCGGCGTCGACCAGGGCGGCGAAGTGGAGCTCTTCACGTGAGCGGCGCGCGGATCAGGGTGGCGATCGTGGACGACTCGGCGCTGGTGCGCGCCATGCTCACCCAGATCATCAACAGCCAGCCCGACATGCAGGCGGTCGGCGCCGCGCCGGACCCGATCGTGGCGCGGGAGCTGATCCGCTCCCAGAACCCGGACGTGGTCACGCTGGATGTCGAGATGCCGCGCATGGACGGGCTCGAGTTCCTCGAGAAGCTCATGCGCCTGCGCCCCACGCCGGTGGTGATGGTGTCCACGCTGACCGAGCGGGGGGCCGAGACCACCCTGCGCGCGCTCGAGCTCGGCGCAGTGGACTACGTATCGAAGCCGAAAGTCGACATCGTCAACGGGCTCAGCGGCTACGCCGAAGAGCTGTGCGAGAAGATCCGCGCGGCCTCGCGCGCGACGGTGCGCAGCCCGCGCCCGTCCGGGGCCGCGCGTCCCGCGGCGCCGCGGGCGGGGATGCGCCTGGCCAGCACCGAAAAGCTGGTGCTCGTCGGCGCCTCCACCGGCGGCACCGAGGCGATCCGCGAGCTGCTGGGCGGGTTCCCGCCGGATGCGCCGGCCATCGTGATCACCCAGCACATGCCCGCCGGATTCACGCGCAGCTTTGCGCTGCGCCTGAACGACCATTGCAAGCTCAAGGTCAGCGAGGCGGCGGACGGCGAACGCCTGCTGCCCGGCCATGCATACATTGCGCCGGGCGACCACCACCTCGCGGTCAAGCGCAGCGGGGCGAACTACGTGGCATCGGTGACCGACGGCCCGCCGGTCAACCGGCACAGGCCCTCGGTGGAAGTGCTGTTCCGCTCCGGCGCGGCATGCGTGGGCCCGAACGCGATCGGCATCATGCTCACCGGCATGGGCAGGGACGGCGCTACGGCCATGCGCGAGCTGCGCGATGCCGGGGCCTACAACTTCGCCCAGGACGAGGCGAGCTGCGTGGTGTTCGGGATGCCCAAGGAGGCCATCGCCGCGGGGGCCGTGCACGAGGTGCTGCCGCTCCAGGCCATTGCCGGGCGCGCACTGGCGCGGCTCGTGTCCAGCTCCGCCGGCAATCGAATCTAACCGTCACAGGAGAATTTCATGCAGATCCAGCAGACACGGGCCAACGGCCTCGCAAGAATCGAGCTCAATGGCCGGTTCGACTTCAGTTCGCACCGGCTTTTCCGGTCCGCCTGCGACGCGGCTTTCGCGGATGCGGAGGTAAAGGGGGTCGAAATCGATTTCGCCGGCGTGGACTACCTCGACAGCTCGGCGCTCGGCATGCTGCTGCTCGCCCGTGAGCGCGCCGCTTCGAGCGGGCGCCAGGTCGAGCTCGTCAACTGCCGCGGCACGGTGGGCGAAGTGCTGTACATTGCCAATTTCAGCAAGCTGTTCACGATCAGCTGAAGGTTGCCATCGTGACTACCGCATCAGCGTCATCGGACCTCGAATCCGGCCCGGAGGCGCTGCGCCGCCTGGAGGCCGAGGTCGCCGAGCTGGGCGCGGAGAACGCGCGGCTGTCCGAGTACCGGCGCAGCAACGAAGAGGAGGAGAAGCGCGCCAAGGAAATGCTCGACCGGATGACGGAAATCGACCCGTCGCTGGCGGGCCACGTGAGCTCGTGGATGGGGCCGGCGTCCCGCTTTTCGGGCGACATCGTCCTCGCCGAGCGCACGCCCTCGGGGTCCGTGGTGGCCTTCCTCGGCGACGTGACCGGGCACGGCCTCGCGGCCGCATTCATCTCGGTACCGGTGATCCGCACGTTCACCGCCATGACCCGCAAGGGATTTTCCCTCGGCGCAATCGCAGCCGAACTGAATGCCGCCGCGTTCGCCAACCTGCGGCGCGACCAGTTCATCGCCGGCACGCTCGCGCTGTTCGACCCGGACAGCGGCATGGTCGAAGTGTGGAACGGCGGCAACCCCGCGGCGCTGCTGGTGGACGAGGATTGCCGGCTGCAGGCGCGGTTTCGCAGCGAGCACCTGCCGCTCGGCGTGCTGGCCCCGGCGGATTTCGATCCGCGCACCAAGGCCTTCCTCGTCGAAGTCCCGTGCCAGCTGGCGCTGGTGTCCGACGGCATCACCGAACAGCGCGACGCTTCGGGGCGCCGCGTCGGGGAACTGGGGGTGCTCGATCTGCTCAAGTCGACGGCATTGCCGGCACGCCTTGCGGCGCTGCGTTCCAAGTACACCGAGATCCCGGATCGCGAGGACGATTGCTCGGTCCTGCTCCTCGACTGTGCGGCGGGCGGTGGCCGGAGCCTCGCCGAAGGCATTGCCGCGTCGCCACCCCTTCCCGCGCCCGCGGAGGCGGGCGGGGGGCGCCTGGACCCGGCCTGGGAACTGACCCTCAAGCTCGGGGTGGATGCGCTGCGTCGCGCGGACATCGTGCCCTTGGTGAGCCATGTCGTCGCGAACCTGCAGCCGCCCGGGCACGACCCGGGCAGGCTGCACGTCGTGCTGGCGGAATTGTTCAACAATGCGCTCGACCACGGGCTGCTGCAGCTCGATTCGCGGCTGAAGGACAGCCCCGACGGGTTCCAGATCTGGATGGACAAGCGCGAAGCGCGGCTCAACCGCCTGAGCGAAGGTACGATCGAACTGTCGATTGCGGCAGGCGCCGTGGCCGGGAAGGGCGAGCGTTTCCACGTGCGCATTTCGGATTCCGGCGGGGGGTTCGATCCCGATGCCGTCGGCGCCGCCACTGGCCTCGCCCACGGACGCGGGATCGCGCTGGTGCGGTCGCTGGCCGATTCCCTCGAATACCACGCCGGCGGCGCCGCGGCCGAGGTGGTCTGCGCCCCCTAGCGGGTCAGGCGGCCGCGAACAGCGGCTCCTGCGACGGCACCCCCGCCCCTTGCGAGCGCAGGAGTTTCAGCAGCGTTGCCGGGTCGCACGGCTTGGCGAAGTAATAGCCCTGCATGCGGTCGCAGCCCTCCGCGGCGAGGAAGTCCAGCTGGCTCTGCGTTTCGACGCCCTCGGCGAGCACCGTCAGCTTGAGGCTGCGGGCGAGCCCCACCACGGTGCGGATGATGGCGGCGCTGTCGTCGTCGCAGTCCACGTCGCGCACAAAGGACTTGTCGATCTTGAGGATGTCGATCGGGAACCGGCGCAGGTAGCCCAGGCTCGAGTAGCCGGTGCCGAAATCGTCGATGGAGATCTTGACCCCCATGTCCTTGAGGCCGCGCAAGGTGGTGGCGGTGGCTTCGGCGTCCTGCATCGCGAGGGACTCGGTGATCTCGACTTCGAGGTGCTGCGGCGCCAGCCCGCAGGATTCGAGCACCTGGCGGATGGTGTCGTGCAGGCCCGGCTGCTTGAACTGGGTGGCCGAGAAATTCACCGCGACGGCGAGGTCCGGGAATCCGGCGTCGTGCCATTTGCGCGCCTGCGCGCAGGCCGTGCGCAGCACCCACTCGCCGATCGCGATGATCTGGCCGGATTCGTCGGCGATGCCGATGAACTGGTCCGGAGGGATGGTGCCGAGTTCGGGGTGGCGCCAGCGCACCAGGGCCTCGACGCCGCGGATCGAGCGGGTCTCGACGTCGATGATGGGCTGGTAGGCAAGGAACAGCTCCTCGCGCTCCACCGCGTGCCGCAGCGCCGACTCCAGCTTGAGCCGCAGGCCCGTGTCCACGTTCAGCTCGTGCCGGTAGAACTGCAGCATGTTGCGCCCCTGGCGCTTGGCGTCGAACATCGCCGACTCGGCGTTCTTCAGCAGCGTCGGGACGTCTTCCCCGTGCCACGGGGCGAGCGCGATGCCGATGCTGATGGTGAGGAACAGGCTCTGCCCGTTCACGGGAAAGGCTTCGGAGAAGCACTGCATCAGGCGCTCGGCGCGCTGGCGCGCGGTGTCGCGCGATCCGTCGGCGGCCACGATGAGCGCGAATTCGTCGCGGCCGATGCGCGCAACGACCTCGCCCGGCCCGGCGCAGCGCTCGAGGCGCCGCGCGATCTGGCCCATCAGCGCATCGCCGGTGGCGTACCCGAACGAGTCGTTGATGCGCATGAAGCGGTCGAGGTCCACGTACAGCACGGCGCAGCCCGCCTCGAGCCCGGCGCCGGCGATCTCGAGAAAGCGCTTCTGGTTGGCGAGGCCGGTCAATCCGTCGTAGTTCTCCAGGCGCGTGCGGCTCTGCTCGGCCTCCCGCATGCCGCGGGTCGTCCGCACGTGCCGCAGCGCGCGCTGGACCACCGGAACGAGCCGGCCGAAATTGCCCTTGTCGATGTGGTCGTCCGCGCCGACCCGCATCGCGGAGTTGCCGCGATCGTGCTCGAGGGCCCCCGAATAGATGATGAACGGGATGTCCTGGCCGGACGCCTTCAGCACCTGCAGCGCGCGGAATGCGTCGAAGCGGGGCATCGAATGGTCGGAAATCACCAGGTCCCACGGCCGGTTCAGGGCTTCGGTCATGTCGGGGGCGCAGTCCACGCGGTGGATCTCCAGGCCGGGCATGACGGGCGCCAGCACTGTTTCGAGGAGCAGGGCGTCGTCTTCCGAGTCCTCGACCAGCAGGATGCGCGTCGTTTCTTGATTTGTCATGGTTATATGGGCCTTGTGTCCCGGTCCGGGATTTTCTCCAGCACCTTTATCGGCACCCGCCGGGGCAAACTTGAGTCCTCCGTGCGATTCCGGTTCAACCCGTTGATCGGGCTGGCTTGTCCGGCGTTGGCGGGGGGGCTAAAGATTCCAGCCGGGCGGCCGTTATTCATCAATGCCCGCGCACGCGCCCGCTTGCCCGGCGGGCCGCCGCGGGCGGTCGTCATGACGCATTTGAAATGGGACGCGGCTTGATGGACAATGAGACTGGATCGCCCGGGTCGACAGGAAGCGGTGGCTCGGCCCGGACAGTGCCGGCAATCGGCACGTATAATGAAACCAACAAAGCGACGGTAAATTACTGATGGCTAGCAAGATTCTGCTGGTTGAGGACAACGCGGACGATGCCGAGCTGACGCGGCTGGCGCTTGAGCGCCACCAGTTGGGCAGCCGTGTCGTGCACCTTACGGACGGCGCGCAGGCCATCGACTACCTGTTCGGACCGAAATCGGCGGCCGAGGCGGCGGACGTGCGCTTCATCATCCTCGACCTCAAGCTTCCCAAGGTGGACGGCATCCAGGTCCTGGAGCGCCTCAAGGCCGATCCGCGCACGCGCTCGATCCCGGTCGTGATCCTGTCGTCATCCAACCAGGAGCGCGACATCTCCCGCAGCTTCGAGTGCGGCGTGAACAGCTACGTGGTGAAACCCGTCCAGCTCGACGAGTACATGGAGAAGGTTTCGGCCGTCGGGCGCTACTGGGACACGATCAACGAGCGGCTGGTCCCGGCGTAACACGTCCGGCGCGCCCCCGCGGGGCGGGAGCGGTCGTGCAGCGCTGCCGGTGAAATGGGAGCGACCTGGACTTAGTGTCGCTGCCCGACAGTCGATCGGTTAGAATCGATCGCTGTTGCAAAGATGGTGCCGAGGAAGGGACTCGAACCCCCACAGTGTCGCCACCGCATGGACCTGAACCATGTGCGTCTACCAATTCCGCCACCTCGGCAGGGGAGCGAATTCTAGAGGCTGAACCTGCCCGTGTCAAAAAACCGTACTCCCAATCCGAAACCGCGCAAGTCCGCGGCTCCCGCAGGCTATGCGAGCGCGATCCTCGCCGAGCTGAACCGGGCCGCTACGCCCCTGATGCCCGACGAACTGGTCGAGCGGCTGGGGCTGGGCAAGCGCGAGCGAACCGCGTTTGAGGCGGCGCTGACCGTCCTGGAGGCGACGGGGCGGATCGCGAAGAACCGCGCCGGCGCGGTGCTCGTGGGCAAGAAGCTGTCCCTGGTGCCGGGCCGCATCGAGGGGCACCGCGACGGGCACGGCTTCCTCGTGCCCGACGAGGGCGGCGAGTCGGTCTACCTGTCCTCCCCGGAAATGCGCCAGGTGCTGCACGGCGACCGCGCCTCGGTCAAGGTGACCGGGCGCGACCAGCGCGGCCGCCCGGTCGGCGAAATCGTCGACATCCTCGAGCGCGGCAACCGCCGGGTGGTCGGGCGGCTGCATGCGGAGCACGGGGTGCTGTTCCTCGTCCCCGAGGACCGGCGGATCGCGCAGGACATCCTCGTGCCGCCGGCCGAGGTGGGCAAGGCCAAGGCCGGGCAGGTGGTCACGGTCGAGCTCGTTTCGCAGCCCTCCAAGCACGCGCAGCCGATCGGCCGCGTGGCGGAGATCCTCGGCAACACCGAGGATCCGGGCATGGAGATCGAGATCGCGCTGCGCAAGTTCGACCTGCCTTACGAATTCTCCAAGAAGGCGCTGACCCAGACCAAGGGCCTGCCCGACGCCGTGCGCGAGGAGGACTGCGCCGGGCGCAAGGACCTGCGCAAGCTTGCGCTGGTCACCATCGACGGCGAGACCGCGAAGGACTTCGACGACGCGGTGCACGCGGTGCGCGAAGGCAAGGGCTTCCGGTTGTGGGTGGCGATCGCGGACGTGAGCAACTACGTGCGCGACGGCGACTCACTCGACGCGGACGCGCGCGAACGGGGCACGTCGGTGTATTTCCCCCGGCGCGTGATCCCGATGCTGCCGGAAAAGCTTTCCAACGGCCTGTGCTCGCTGAACCCGGACGTGGACCGCCTCGCGATGGTGTGCGAGATGGCGATCACGCCGAAGGGGGCCGTGGCGCGCTACGAGTTCTACCCGGCGGTGATCCGCTCCCAGGCCCGGCTGACGTACACCGAAGTCTGGAAGATGCTGTCCGAATCCAAGGCGACGCCGGGGCGCGAGCACCTCCTGCCGCACCTGCAGACCCTGCACGACGTGTTCCGCGTGCTGCTCGAGGCGCGCGAGCAGCGCGGCGCCATCGACTTCGATTCGGTCGAAACGCGCATGGAGTTCGACGCGCGCGGCAAGATCGCCCGCATCGTGCCGGAGGTGCGCAACGAGGCGCACCGGCTGATCGAGGAATGCATGCTCGCGGCCAACGTGTGCGCCGGCAACTTCCTCGTGGATCGCGGCCAGCCGGTCCTGTTCCGCGTGCACGACGTGCCGGCGCCGGAGAAGGTCGTGATGCTGCGCGCCTTCCTCGCCGAACTCGGCGTCAACCTCGGCGGCGGGGACAAGCCGCGGCCCAAGGACTATGCCGAGCTGCTGGTCAAGATCCGCCCGCGGCCCGACTTCACGCTGCTGCAGACGATCCTGCTGCGCTCGCTCAAGCAGGCCGTGTACAGCCCGGACAACGCCGGGCACTTCGGCCTGGCCTTCGACGCCTACGTGCACTTCACCTCGCCGATCCGGCGCTACCCGGACCTGCTGGTGCACCGGGCGATCAAGGCGTGCATCGCGAACCGCAAGTACGAGGGCATCGACTGGGAGGACCTCGGCCGGCACTGCTCGGAAACCGAGCGGCGCGCCGACGAGGCCAGCCGCGACGTCGAGAACTGGCTCAAGTGCCACTACATGCAGGACCGGGTGGGCGAGGTGTTCGAAGGGCGCGTGACCGGCGTCACGGGCTTCGGCATCTTTGTCACGCTCGACGAGTATTTCGTCGACGGCCTGGTGCACATCTCCGAGCTGGGGCGCGATTACTTCCAGTTCGACCCGGCGCGCCACGTCCTGCTGGGCGAGCGCACCGGCAAGCGCTACCGGCTTGCCGACCGCATGAAGGTGAAGCTCGTGCGCGTCGACCTCGAAACCCGCAAGATGGACCTGGTGCCGGTGGACAAGTGAGCCAGGCCCGGATCGTCTTCGGGTTCCATGCGGTCACCGTCCTTCTGCGCCAGCGGCCGCAGGCCATCCTCGAACTGCATGCCGGCACCGAGCGAGCCGACGCTCGCATGCGCGACCTGCTCAAGCTCGCCGCGCAAAAGCGCGTGCGGGTGATGGCGGCCACCAACGAACGCCTGGACGGGCTCACCGGCCACGGCCGGCACCAGGGGGTGGTCGCGCGCGTGGCCGAGGCGCCCCGCAGCCACAGCCTCGACGACACGCTCGATGCCGTGGAAGGGCCGCCGCTGCTGCTGGTGCTCGACGGCATCCAGGACCCGCACAACCTCGGCGCCTGCCTGCGCGTTGCAGACGCCGCTGGCGTGAGCGCCGTGGTGGCGCCCAAGGACCGCGCGGTCGGCATCACGTCCGTGGTCAGCAAGGTGGCCAGCGGGGCGGCCGAAACGGTTCCGTTCTTCCCCGTCACCAACCTTGCGCGCACATTGCGCGAGCTGAAGGAGCGCAGCATCTGGATCGTGGGCACCGACGCGGACGCCAGGGACGACCTGTATACGGCGGACTTCCCCGATGCGGTCGCCTGGGTGCTGGGCGCGGAGGGCGAGGGCATGCGGCGCCTGACGCGCGAGCACTGCGATTTCCTGGTGCGCATCCCCATGCGCGGGATGGTCGAAAGCCTCAACGTGTCGGTCGCCGCCGGCATCGTGCTGTTCGAATCGGTGCGCAGAAGGCAGAACAAGGAGAAGAAGTGAAGATCGCGATCCTCGACGACTACCAGGACGCATGCCGCACGCTCGATTGCTGGACGATGCTCGCGGGCCACAATGTCACGGTGTTCCGCGACACGCTTAAGGACGAGGACGCGCTGGTGGCGCGGCTCAAGGACTTCGAGGCGCTGGTGCTGATCCGCGAGCGCACGCGGCTGACCGGGGCCGTGCTCGAAAGGCTGCCGAAGCTGCGCGCCCTCAGCCAGACCGGCAAGGCCGGGCCCCACATCGACGTGGCTGCCTGCGGGCGGCTCGGGATCGCGGTGCTGGAAGGCTCGGGGTCGCCGTACGCGACCGCGGAACTGACCTGGGGGCTGGTCCTCGCCTCGATGCGGCGCATCCCCCAGGAGGTCGAGAACCTCAGGAAAGGGGGCTGGCAGCAGACGCTCGGCCGCGGGCTGCGCGGCCGGACGCTCGGCATCTATGGTTTCGGCAAGATCGGGTTGGTGGTGGCGGGCTACGGCAAGGCATTCGGCATGCGGGTCCAGGCCTGGGGACGCGAAGGGAGCCTGGAGCGTGCGAAAGCGGCCGGCTGCGAGGCGGCTGCGAGCCGGGAGGCGTTGTTTTCCACCTCCGACGTGCTTACCGTCCACATCCGGCTGGCCCCGGAGACCCGCGGGCTGGTGACGGCGCAGGACCTGGCGCTGATGAAGCCGGACGCGGTGTTCGTGAATACCAGCCGCGCCGAGTTGGTGGCGCCCGGGGCGCTTGCCGCGGGGATCCTCGCCGGACGGCCGGGATTTGCGGCGGTCGACGTGTACGAGGAAGAGCCCGTCCAGGGGGCCGCGCACCCGCTGCTGGCCCTGGGGAACGCGATCTGCACGCCCCACCTGGGATACGTCGAAAAGGATGGCTACGAGCTCTATTTCGGGGCCGCTTTCGGGAACCTGGCCGCGTTTGCCAAGGCGCCGCCCGCGGGCAAAACCGGCGGGGCTTGAGGAAATGGGGATTTTCGGGATATAATTCAAAGCTTTCCGCGGCCCCGGATCGTTTCCGGGAGGCTTGGTCGTTACAAGCGCCGCACCCTTGCCGCACCGCTATCGCATGGCGGGCGGCTCCACAACCCACAAGGAGAATGCATGCGACATTACGAAGTGGTATTCATCGTCCATCCGGACCAGAGCGAGCAGGTCCCGGGCATGGTCGAGCGCTACAAGGCGCTGGTGGCATCCCGCAACGGGGTGATGCACCGCCTCGAAGACTGGGGCCGCCGCCAGATGACCTATCCGATCGCCAAGATGCACAAGGCGCACTACGTGCTCATGAACATCGAGTGCGACGGCGAGACGCTGGCCGAGCTCGAGCACGCCTTCAAGTTCAACGACGCGGTCCTGCGCCATCTGGTGGTCAAGATGGACAAGGCCCACACGACTCCCTCCCCGATGATGAAAGAGGAGAAGTCCAAGTCGCTCATGGGTGAACAGCGGGGCGAGACGCGGGCCGACAAGCCCGCCGACGCGCCGCAGGCCGCGGCCGAGGCGTAAGCGACCCATTGGCCCAGGCGGTCGCCAACCAGGTCACATTGAGCGGGACGCTCGCGGAACTCGGCGCATTGCGCTACACGCCGGCCGGTCTGCCGGCAGTCGAGTTCCTGATCCGGCACGAATCCGAGAGGATGGAGGCCGGGACCGGGCGCAAGGTGCGGGCTGAAGTCGCCGCACTGGCGTTCGACACGGTGGCCCGGCAGGTGGCGGCGGCAGGCCTGGGGACGGCGCTCAAGGCACAAGGATTCCTGGCAGCAAAGAGCCAGCGCAGCGCGAAGATCGTGCTGCACGTAACCGACATCGAATTCATGGAAGGAGCAATTTAAAATGGCTTTTGGACGTAAGGGCAAAGGCAAGGGCAAGGGCAAGGACAAGAAGGACCGCGGACAGAAGGCGCTGTTCCGGCGCCGCAAGTTCTGCCGCTTCACGGCCGAGAAGGCCGAGTGGGTCGACTACAAGGAAGTCGACGTGCTGAAGGACTTCGTCAACGAGAACGGCAAGATCATCCCGGCGCGCATCACCGGGACGACGTCGGGCTTCCAGCGCCAGCTGTCCGTGGCGATCAAGCGCGCGCGTTTCCTGGCGCTCCTGCCCTACACCGACCTGCACTGAGGAGACCGACATGCAAGTCATACTCATGGAAAAAGTCGTCAACCTCGGCGCCCTGGGCGACGTGGTCAAGGTCAAGGACGGCTACGCGCGCAACTTCCTGATCCCGCAGGGCAAGGCCAAGCGGGCGACGGAGAGCAACCTGAAGGTGTTCGAAGCAAAGCGCGCCGAGCTCGAGAAGGCGCAGGCCGAGCAGCTGGCTCAGGCGCAGGAACGCGGCGCCCGGCTCGAGGGCCTCATGGTGCAGATCACCCAGAAGGCGGGTGTGGACGGGCGCCTGTTCGGCTCGGTCACCAACTACGACATCGTCGAGGCGCTGCAGAAGCAGGGCTTCGAGGTCGAGCGCTCGCAGGTGCGCATGCCGGCGGGCCCGATCAAGCAGATCGGCGACACGCCGATCACGGTCGCTCTGCACACGGACGTGGTGGCGAACATCACCGTGTCCGTCCTCGGCGAGGCGTAAGGAACAACGACGCGTTGCAAAGCGGCGCCGAGGCGCCGCAATGCAACGCCCGGGGTTCAAGAAAAGCAATTCGATCCGTTAGTTAAGTTGTTCGCGAAAAGGCCTGGCGACAGGCCTTTTTGTTTTGTGTAGCATGAGCCCCCTCCCCATGGCACGCGCACCCCAGACCGCAGCATTCAACGCCGAACCGCCGGATCCGCAGCTGCTCGCGCTGCGCGTCCCGCCGCACTCGGTGGAGGCCGAGCAGTCGCTGCTCGGCGGCCTGCTGCTGGACAACAGCGCGTGGGAAAAGATCGCCGACCTGGTGTCGGTCGACGACTTCTACCGCGACGACCATCGCCGCATCTTCCGCCACATCGCCAAGCTGATCGAGTCCAACCGTCCCGCGGACGTGGTGACGGTCCTCGAGTCGATCGAGGCCAGCGAGGACAAGGACAAGACCGGCGGCGTCGCCTACCTGGGCTCGCTGTCGCAGAACACGCCGAGCGCGCTGAACATCCGCCGCTACGCGGAGCTGGTGCGCGAACGCGCGGTGCAGAGGAAGCTCGCGCAGGTCGCAACCGACATCGCCGAGATCGCGCTCAGCCCCTCGGGCAAGGACGTCGGCCAGCTGCTCGACGAGGCGGAAACGCGGATCCTCGAGATCGGCGAGCAGGGCACCCGCAACCGCACCGGCTTCGAGGAAATCCAGCCGGTGCTGGCCCGCGTGATGGAGCGGATCGACTTCCTTTACCACAGGGACAACCCGTCCGACGTGACCGGGGTGCCGACCGGCTTCGTCGACCTCGACGAGAAGACCGCCGGCCTGCAGCCGGGGGACCTGATCATCGTCGCCGGGCGCCCGTCGATGGGCAAGACCGCGTTCGCGCTCAACATGGCCGAGAACGTGGCCGTGGACAACGGCCTGCCGGTGGCCGTGTTCAGCATGGAAATGGGCGGCACGCAGCTCGCCATGCGGATGCTGGGCTCGATCTCGCGCGTGGACCAGCACCGCATGCGCACCGGCCGGCTCAACGACGACGAGTGGGGCAAGCTCTCCAGCGCCATGGGCAAGCTGCACGATGCGCCGATCTTCATCGACGAGACCGCCGCGCTTAACGCCCTGGAGCTGCGCTCGCGCGCACGGCGCCTGCGGCGCCAGTGCGGAAAGCTCGGCCTCATCGTGATCGACTACCTGCAGCTGATGTCCGGATCCAGCCAGAGCAGCAGCGAGAACCGGGCCACCGAGATTTCCGAGATTTCGCGCGGCCTGAAGGCGCTGGCCAAGGAGCTCGAGGTGCCCGTGGTGGCGCTCTCGCAGCTCAACCGCGCCCTTGAGCAGAGGAACGACAAACGGCCGATGATGTCGGACCTGCGCGAGTCCGGCGCCATCGAGCAGGATGCCGACGTGATCCTGTTCATTTACCGCGACGAGGTGTATTTTCCGGACAAGCCCGAATCGCGGGGCATTGCCGAAGTCATCATCGGCAAGCAGAGGAACGGGCCGATCGGCAAGGTCGAGCTCACGTTCCTGGGGCAGTACACCCGCTTCGAAAACCGCGCGAGTCCCGGCGGGTACTAGTCAGCAGAGGAGCAGCCATGGCCGAGCCCGTCGTTGCGCAGAAGTCTCCCTACGCGGTCGAACTTGCACCCGGCGACTACTGGTGGTGCGCATGCGGCCAGTCCAGGCGCCAGCCGTTCTGCGACGGTTCCCACAAGGGCAGCGGCTTCGAGCCGGTGAAGTTCACCGTCGCCGAAGCCCAGAAGGTGTGGCTGTGCGGATGCAAGCACAGCGCCGGCAAGCCCTTCTGCGACGGCTCGCACTCGAAGCTCTGACCGGGGCGGGCCTGGCGGGGGGCGCAGCCTCTCTTCCCGTCTAACGCATTACCGCGGTCCAGCGCCCCTCGGCACCCGCGTCGGTCCGCACCGTCCCCTGCATGGATCGCCCGTCCACGCGGCCCGTGAAGCTGCGGCGCACGCCTGCGGCGTCCACGATGGCGAAGGCGATGTTCGTGCCCGACAGGCGCGCCTCGCGCAGGCCGCCCTGGATCGACCCGAGTTCCACGGTGCCGCTGATCTTCTGGTAACGCTGGTCGAGCGTGATGTCGAGCGCGCCGCCTTCGGGGACCGTAACCCTCCAGTTGCCCTGCACGCTGGCCGGCACGGACCAGAAGTACATGCGGCGCCCGTCCATGCTGGAGATCTCGTCCGGTTCCCAGTCGTCCATCGTGAAGGAGTGCGACACCACGCGGGTCCCCGGCTTCATGGCCAGGATGGTGGGGCGAAGTTTCAGGTTGAGCGCGGGCAGCAGGTACATGGTGACCACCGTGGCCGACCTGAAGTCGGTCGCGAAGATGTCGCCCTGCTGGATGTGCGCCTTGTCCGCGACGCCGGCCTTCCGGGCATTGCCCTGGGCGTGCCTGGCCATGTCGGGGTTGTACTCGATGCCGAGGCTCTTCGCGCCGAATTTCCTGGCGGCCGCGATCGCGATCTTGCCGTCGCCTGCGCCGAGGTCGACCACGTAGTCGTCCGGCCTGACCTGGGCCATCGTGAGCATGCGGTCCACGATGTCGTCCGGGGTGGGCACCCAGATGACGTCCTTGCCCTGCTGGCCCACCTGGGGCTGGTAATCCGTTCCGGTCTGGGCGGCGGCGGGGTTCGACAACAGGGCGGCAACCGCCGCAACGGCAAACAGGCGCAACGCGTTCATCGCTTTCTATCCTCAGTGAGGGCTGAAGGGAAGAAAGAGCTTACAGCACCTCGGCTGCGTGGTCAGCCAGCCGCGAGCGCTCCCCGCGCGCGAGCGTCACGTGGCCCGAATGCCCCCAGCCCTTGAAGCGGTCGACCACGTAGGTGAGGCCGGAGGACCCCTCGGTGAGGTAGGGGGTGTCGATCTGCGCGATGTTGCCCAGGCACAGGACCTTGGTGCCGGGGCCCGCGCGCGTGATCAGCGTCTTCATCTGCTTGGGCGTGAGGTTCTGCGCCTCGTCGATGATGAGGAACTTGTTGATGAACGTGCGGCCGCGCATGAAGTTGAGCGACTTGATCTTGATGCGCGAGCGCACGAGGTCGCGCGTCGCGGCGCGGCCCCATTCGCCGCCGGAATCGTCCGTGGCGTTCAGCACGTCGAGGTTGTCCTCGAAGGCGCCCATCCAGGGCGTCATCTTCTCCTCCTCGGTGCCGGGCAGGAAGCCGATGTCCTCGCCGATGGGGACGGTCACCCGCGTGACGATGATCTCGGTGTAGCGCTTCTCGTCCAGCACCTGGGTCAGGCCCGCGGCCAGGGCAAGCAGCGTCTTGCCGGTGCCGGCCTGGCCGAGCAGGGTGACGAAGTCCACCGCCGGGTTCATCAGCAGGTTGAGGGCGAAATTCTGCTCGCGGTTGCGCGAGGTGATGCCCCAGACAGAATTCTTCGCGTGCGAGTAGTCGCGCAGCGTTTCGAGCACCGCCACGCGGCCGCTGCGTTCCTTGACCACGGCGTATAGCGGCCGGTCGCCCGACTCGTCGTAGACGAACTGGTTCACGTACATCTGCGGCACCATCGGGCCGCGCACGCGGTAGTACGTGTGGCCCTCCTTCTTCCAGGATTCCATGTCCTTGCCGTGGGTGTCCCAGAAATCGGCCGGCAGCTTCAGCACGCCGGTGTAGAGGAGGTCGCTGTCCTCCAGGACCTTGTCGTTCGAGTAATCCTCCGCGGCGAGGGCCAGCGCCCGCGCCTTGATCCGCATGTTGATGTCCTTGGTGACGAGGATCACCTGGCGCTGCGGGTTCACCTTGTGCAGGTGGCTGACCACCGACAGGATCTGGTTGTCGACCTTGCCCATGGGCAGGGTCACCGGCAGGTCGCTGCTGATCGCTTCGGTCTGCAGGAAGAGCCGCCCGGTGGGCGCCTCGCCGGCCTTGGCGGTCAGCGGGATGCCCTTGCTGATGTCGCCGGCCGTCCCGCCGACGGCGGACGACACGATCTCGTCGAGGAAGCGGCTCGCCTGGCGCGCGTTGCGCGAGACGTCCGACAGCCCTTTCTTGTGGTTGTCGAGCTCCTCCAGCGTGCCGATCGGCAGGTAGACGTCGTGCTCTTCGAAGCGGAACAGGCTCGTCGGGTCGTGCATCAGGACGTTCGTGTCGAGCACGAACAGCTTCGTGACGCGCGCCTTTTTCTTCGAACCGGGTTTCTTCTTGGTCAAGGGTGCTGAGGAGGTATGGGCTTCGGTGAACTCGCTGCGGACGTCGTCGGTGCTGCCGGGACGGTCATAGGGTTTTAACAAAGCTCAGTACCTCCTCTGCGTGGCCGGGGACCTTCACACCGCGCCATTCGCGCACCAGCACGCCCTTGCCGTCGAGGACGAACGTGCTGCGCTCGATGCCGCGGACCTTCTTTCCGTACATGTTCTTCATCTTGATCACGCCGAACTGCGCGCAGGCGGCTTCCTCCGCGTCGGACAGCAGCTCGAACGGGAAGGCGAACTTCGCCTTGAAGTTCTCGTGCGAGCGCACCGAGTCGCGCGACAGGCCGAAGATTTCGCAGCCGGCCTTGAGGAATTGCTTGTGGAGTTCCGCGAACTGCACCCCTTCGGTCGTACAGCCGGGGGTGTTGTCCTTCGGGTAGAAATAGAGCACCAGCTTCTTGCCTTTGTGCTCGGACAGCTTGAACGTCGCACCGCCGGTGGACGGGAGGGAGAAATCCTTGACAGGTTTTCCTAGCATGCCTGGTTTTGTTTAAAAACCTTTTTAGCAATGCGTTGCAACGGGTTCATTGAACACAATTTATTTTGCAACTGCAAGCGTTCCACCAAAAATATTTTTTCGCCTCCCGCAGGCGCCTGAAACCAAAAGGATTTTCCGGCGGGGGTGGGTTCTTGCGTTTGTGCGGACGCGCAAACACTCAAATTGCGCAAATCGTGAGATTCACTAAAAGCCAAGAACCGCGAAAGCGTCCATTCTCGTTTCAGAGCTTCTCCAGCAAACTCCCCCACCCCTTCACCTTGTCCGCAATCCCGTTCTTCCTCAGCGCGTGCCAGTAGATCGCCGTGTTGATCGCGAGGATGGGCTTCTTCCTCTCTGCCTCCATCTTCGCGGCCAGTGCGCCAAAGGCCAGGTTGGTGCCGACCTGGATGACCGCATCCACGTCGTCGCCGTCGAGCTCCTCGGCCGTTGCGCGCAATTGCGCGGGCGTGGCGTGCGCGATCAGCACCGGGGAGGCGCACTTCAGCCCCTTGATGCGGACCACGGAATAGCCCGACTCCTCGAAGAACTGCTGCACGTTCCTGTCGCCGACGGGAAAGTAAGGCGTCATGACCGCGATGCGCTTGACGCCCAGCTTCGCAAACGCGGCGGCGCAGGCTTCGGCCCCGCCGGTCACGCCGAGCCCGGTGTGCGCCTCGAGCTCGGCGTTCAGCTTGCGGCTGGCGGCGAGCCCGCCCCAGAACGTTTCCACCGAGATGCCGAGCACGATGTGGTCCGGCTCGCAGGTCATGGCGCTGTCGACCGCCTCGAGCTGGGCGGCGGCGATGTTCTCGACCAGCTGCCTGAAGTCCTCGTCGCTGTTGAGCGGGTTGTTCGGGATGCGGATGCGGCTGACGTGGTTGGTGACGCCCTCGGGCCGCATGCCGTCGAACTCCGGCTGCACGCTGGTGTTGGTGGAGGGGATGAGAACGGCGAATTTCCTGCGCCAGCCCAGGGAGTCGGTCATGGATGCGGTGTCACTCGAAAAGGAGGGCGGCCGCGACTTTGCGCTGTTCCGCCATCAGGATGTTGTAGGTGCGGCATGCGGCCTGGAGGTCCATCACCTCGATGCCGATGCGTGCTTCGGCCAGGGCGCGCGTCAGTGAAGGGTGCGGGAAGCGAATCCTGTCCCCAGTGCCCAGCAGGACCACTTCGGGCTGCAGGGAGGCGATCAGCGCGAAATGGGCCGCCTCGAGCCCGGCAAAGGTCCCGGCGCCCCAGGGCTGCAGCAGTTCCGGCATGACGATGAGGCTGGTTGCGTGGCGCTGGTCGTTGACCAGCACGAACCCGGGCCCGTACCCGGTGAAGGTGTTGAGGGCGGTGGGGGCGGAGGCGTGGAGTTTCAATTACTGCTTCGATTGAGACAATGGGCGCGGTGACGTAGAATTCTATCTTTTTTTCAGGGCTTTAAGCCTCCCCGAGGCGGGTCCCGGAACCACCCAAATCCACACCGGAAGCCATGCACGAGTTTAGCCGAATCAAGCGCCTGCCGCCGTACGTGTTCAACATCACCGCCGAGCTCAAGATGGCGGCGCGGCGGCGCGGCGAGGACATCATCGACCTGTCGATGGGCAACCCCGACGGGCCCACGCC
>JAFEDL010000077.1:37671-38599 GCA_018241645.1 Pseudomonadota bacterium | reverse complement strand
GACCCGGAATCCGAGGCCATCGTCACGATCGGCTCCAAGGAAGGCCTCGCGCACCTGATGCTTGCGACGCTGGAGCGCGGCGACACGGTGCTGGTGCCCAACCCCTCGTACCCGATCCACATCTACGGCGCGATCATCGCGGGCGCCGACATCCGCTCGGTGCGCATGACGCCCGGCGTCGACTTCTTCGAGGAGGCCGAGCGCGCGATCCGCGAGCTGATCCCCAAGCCCAAGATGCTGGTGCTCGGCTTTCCCTCGAACCCGACCGCCATGTGCGTGGACCTCGAATTCTTCGAGCGCATCGTCGCGCTGGCGAAGAAGCACGACATCCTCGTGGTGCACGACCTGGCCTATGCCGACATCACCTTCGACGACTACAAGGCGCCGTCGATCATGCAGGTGCCCGGGGCGCGCGACGTGGCGGTGGAATTCTTCACCATGTCGAAGAGCTACAACATGGCCGGATGGCGCATCGGCTTCATGGTCGGCAACAAGGACCTGGTGCACGCGCTGGCCCGCATGAAGAGCTACCACGACTACGGCACCTTCGCGCCGATCCAGATCGCCTCGATCGTGGCCCTGGACGGCCCGCAGGACTGCGTGGAGGAAATCCGCCTCAAGTACCAGAAGCGCCGCGACGTGATGGTGAAGGGCCTGCACGACATCGGCTGGATGGTGGAGAACCCCAAGGCGTCGATGTACGTGTGGGCGAAGATCCCGGAGTTCTACGCGAAGCTCGGCTCGCTCGAGTTCGCCAAGAAGCTGCTGCAGGACGCGAAGATCGCGGTCTCGCCGGGGATAGGCTTCGGCGACTACGGCGACGACCACGTGCGGATCGCGCTGATCGAAAACGAGCACCGCCTGCGCCAGGCCGTGCGCGGCGTGCGCGAAATGTTCAAGAAGGACGGGCTGATCAAATGAAGGCCGC
>JAFEDL010000077.1:18903-37656 GCA_018241645.1 Pseudomonadota bacterium | reverse complement strand
GCGCCGCGCCGGCCGCGCGATCCGGATCACGATGGTGGCCGACAAGGCCGTCGCGCACGCCCGCTCGATCGTCAAGGGCAAGGCGAAGGTCGTGGCGGACGCGTGGGAGGTCGTGCGCTCGCCGGACGTCGACATCGTCATCGAGCTGATCGGCGGCTACACGATCGCCAAGGACCTGGTGCTGGAGGCGATCGCCAACGGCAAGCACGTGGTGACCGCCAACAAGGCGCTGCTCGCCACGCAGGGCAACCGGATCTTCGCCGCCGCGCAGAAGAAGGGGGTGATGGTCGCGTTCGAGGCCGCGGTGGCCGGCGGGATCCCGATCATCAAGGCGCTGCGGGAGGGGCTTGCCGCCAACCGCATCGAGTGGATCGCGGGCATCATCAACGGCACCTCGAATTTCATCCTGTCGGAAATGCGCGACAAGGGACTGCCCTTCGCCACGGTGCTGGCCGAAGCGCAGAAGCGCGGCTATGCGGAAGCCGACCCGACCTTCGACATCGAAGGCATAGACGCGGGCCACAAGCTCTCCATCATGTCGGCGATCGCGTTCGGAATCCCGATGCAGTTCTCGAAGGCCTACACCGAGGGCATCTCCAAGCTCACCCAGGAGGACATCCGGTACGCCGAGGAACTGGGCTACCGGATCAAGCTGCTGGGCATCACCAAGCGGGTCAAGGCCGGCATCGAGCTGCGCGTGCACCCGACGCTGGTGCCGACGCGGCGCCTGATCGCCAACGTCGAAGGGGTGATGAACGGCATCCTGGTCAAGGGCGATGCGGTGGGACCGACCCTGTATTACGGCGCCGGCGCCGGCAGCCTGCCCACGGCGAGCGCCGTGGTCGCCGACCTCATCGACGTGACGCGCCTGATCACGGCCGACCCGGAGTCGCGCGTGCCGCACCTGGCGTTCCAGCCGGACCAGATGTCCGACATCCCGGTGCTGCCGATGGGCGAGGTGGAGACGTCCTACTACCTGCGCATGCGCGTCGTCGACAAGCCCGGCGTGCTGGCCGACCTCACCCGGATCTTCGCCAATGCCTCGATCTCCATCGACGCCATGGTGCAGAAGGAGCCGGGCGAGGGCGAGAGCCGCGTCGACATCGTCCTGCTCACGCACAAGGCCATCGAGAAGAACGTGGACTCGGCGATCGCCAGGATCGAGAAGCTCCGCTCGGTCGTCGGCAAGGTCACGCGCATCCGCCTCGAAGAGCTGCTGTAGTGAAGTACGCCAGCACCCGCGGCGGGGCAGAGGGACGAAACGCGCCGCAGGAGTTCACCGCCATCATGCTGGAGGGCCTGGCTGCGGACGGCGGGTTGTTCCTGCCCGAGCGCTACCCGACCGTCCTGCCGCCCGAGCTGGAGGCGATGCGGGAAATGACCTACCCGCAGCTTGCCTTCGCCGTGCTGTCGAAGTTCGCGACGGACATTCCCGCGGACGACCTGCGCTCGATGATCGACCGCACCTACACCCGGGAGATCTTCCGCAGTGCGGACGTCACGCCGCTGAAGACGCTCGAACCCGGGCTGCATATCCTCGGCCTGTCGAACGGCCCGACGCTCGCGTTCAAGGACCTGGCGATGCAGCTGATCGGCAACCTGTTCGAGTACGCGCTGGCGAAGAAGGGCGACGAGCTCAACATCCTCGGCGCCACTTCGGGCGACACCGGCTCGGCGGCCGAGTACGCGATGCGCGGCAAGAAGGGCATCCGGGTGTTCATGCTGTCGCCGCACGGGCGGATGAGCCCGTTCCAGGCCGCGCAGATGTTCTCGCTGCAGGACCCGAACATCTTCAACCTCGCGGTGAAGGGCGTGTTCGACGACTGCCAGGACATCGTCAAGGCGGTGTCCGGCGATGCCGCGTTCAAGGCGAAGCACCGCATCGGCACGGTGAACTCGATCAACTGGGCCCGGGTGGCGGCGCAGGTGGTGTATTACTTCAAGGGCTATTTCGCCGCCACGCGGACCAACGACGAGGTGGTGACTTTTTCCGTGCCTTCGGGCAATTTCGGCAACATCTACGCCGGCCACATCGCGCGCAGCATGGGCCTGCCGATCAAGCGCCTCATCCTCGCCACCAACGAGAACGACGTGCTCGACGAGTTCTTCCGCACCGGCAGGTACCGGGTCAGGAAGAGTGCCGAGGTGCATGCCACCTCGAGCCCGTCGATGGACATTTCCAAGGCCTCGAATTTCGAGCGCTATGTCTGCGACATCCTGCGCCGCGACACGGCCCGGGTGAAAGCCCTGTGGGCGCAGCTCGATGCCACCGGCGCCTTCGACCTGTCCGGGGAGAAGTTCCGGGACATGATCGCGGCGACCGGGTTCAGCTCGGGTTCGAGCACCCACGCCGACCGCATCGCCACCATCCGCGGGATGCACGAGGACTACGGCGTCATCGTCGACACCCATACCGCCGACGGCATCAAGGTGGGCCTCCAGTACCGGGAGGCGGGCGTGCCGCTGATCTGCCTGGAGACGGCGCTGCCGGCGAAGTTCTCCGAGACGATCCACGAGGCCCTCGGCCGCGAGCCCGGGCGCCCGGCCGGCTACGAGAACATCGAATCGCTTCCCCAGCGGTTCGATGTGATCGAGGCGGACGCCGCCCAGGTGAAGGCGTACATCGCGGCGCGGACTTGAAGCTTTCCGTCCTCGACCAGTCCACGTCTTCGGCAGGCCGGCCGCAGAGCGCGGCCATCCGCGAAAGCATCGAGCTTGCGCAGCACTGCGACCGGCTCGGCTACTACCGCTACTGGGTGTCGGAGCACCACCACAGCGACAGCATCGTCGGCTCGGCGCCGGAAGTCCTGCTGGCCGCCATCGGCGCCACTACGCAGCGCATCCGCATCGGCAGCGCAGGCGTGATGCTGCCGCACTATTCGGCGCTGAAGGTGGCCGAGCAGTTCCGCGTCCTGGAGGCCATTGCGCCGGGCCGGGTCGACCTCGGCGTCGGCCGCGCGCCCGGTTCGGACAGGCTCACCGCGATGGCGCTGAACCCGTACGCCAATGCGGCCGACGACTTCCCGCAGCAGGTGATTGACCTGCAGGCGTGGGTGTCCGGCGTGCCGTTGCAGGAAGGCCATCCTTTCCGCGCGATCAAGGCGCACCCGACGGGGCCGACGCATCCGGAACTGTGGATCCTCGGCAGCTCGGACTACGGCGCGCAGCTCGCGGCGCATTTCGGCCTGCCGTATGCGTACGCCTATTTCTTCAGCGACGGGCGCGGCGTCGAACAGGCGCTCGACCTGTACCGCCGCAACTACCGCCCGAGTGTCGCGCATCCCCGGCCGCAGGCGACCATCTGCGTCTGGGCGCTGGCGGCCGACACGGAGGCGGAGGCGCGCAGGCTGCTGCAGACGCGCGAACTCTGGCGCATCGGGTTCGAGCGCGGCCTGCGCAATCCGCTCGTCTCCCCGGAAGAGGCGGCCGCCTATCCCTACACCGACGCGGATCGCGCCACGATCGAGTCGCTGCGCCGCAAGGCGTTCGTCGGAACCGGGGAGCAGGTGGCCGGCAAGCTCACCGAGCTGGCCGAACGGCTGGAGCTCGACGAACTGGTCGTGGTCACCTGGACCTACGACGCCGCGCCGCGCCACAGGTCGTACGAGCTGCTCGCGCAGGCGTTCGGTCTGGCCTAGTCCGCCTCTTCCGGCGGCCGGACGTTCCTGAACCGCACGTACAGCAGGAGGTCGTAGGCGATCTTCAGGCCGCCGGCCGCGATCAGCGGCCAGCCGAAGGTCGAGATCCCCAGCAGGTAACCCGCCAGCAGCGGGCTCGCCGCCGAAGCCAGGCTGCGCGGCACCGAGGTGATGCTCGCCGCCGCGGGCCGTTCGTCGGGCGAAACGACCGCCATCACGAACGAGCTGCGCGTCGGCACGTCCATCTGCGAGAGCGCGCCGCGCACGAACAGCAGCACGATGGCCCAGGCGAGGTCGGGCACGAATGGGATCGCGATGAGGCAGAGGCTCGACGGGATGTGCGTGAACACCATCGTATTCACCAGGCCGAACCGCCCGGCAATGCGCACTGCGACCAGATACGAAAATGCCGTGAGCAGCCCGATCCAGAAGAAGACCACCCCGGCCGTGGCGAGCGACAGGCCGAAACGCTGGTAAAGCCAGAGCGCGACCATCGACTGAACGACGAAACCCCCGCCGAAAGAATCCAGGCTGAAAAGCGCGGCAAGCGTGTACACGGTGTTCTTCGACTTTCCCAGGGGCGCCGTCGGCTTGTGCGTCTCGGAGACCAGTGCCTTCGGCAGCCCGCGGTAGACCAGCGCGGACAGTCCTGCGAGCAGCGCATAGAGCAGGAACATCCCCTGCATGGCCGCCAGCGGCGCAACGCCCTGTGCGCCCAGCCACGCCGGCAGCCCGGCCGCCAGCGACCCGAACGCAGCCACCAGCGTGCCGATCAGGCTGTAGCGTGCAAATACGGCAGTGCGCTGCTTGTCGGCAACGACGCGCGAGAGCACCGCATGTTCCAGGGGCAGGAAGACGCTGACGTCGCCGCTCGAGGGATTCAGCGTGCCCACGAGGGCAACCAGCATCAGCGGCCAGAAGCCCGTGAATGCCGCGAACCCGAGCCCCGTGCCTGCCATAAGCAGGGTCGCGGCGAGCAGCAGCGAGCGATAGTGGAACCGGTAGGCGTGCAACCCGACCAGCAGGGTCAGCAGCCCGGAACCGAACAGGGTAGTGGTCGCGATGAAGCCGACCTGGAGCGGCGTGAAGCCCAGTTCGAGCAGGTAGAGCGGCAGCAACAGGCTGACGAAGCCGTCGCCGAACGCGCGCAGGCCCTTCGCCGCCAGCAGGTGGTTGACGTGCGAAGCGCCTGCGCGTTGGTTCATTTGATTGCCCCGGTGTTTAAGAGTGCATCCTGACCGGGCCGCCCGCGGCCTTCCAGCCCGAGTGGCCGACTTTCATGTAGCTCGCGTCGAACCCGGCTTCGCGCAGCGTGATCGCGGTCTTGCAACCCACGTGGAAACCGTAGGCGCAGTACACGACCACCGGGTCGGCCTTCGACAGCTCGCCCATCCACTCCTTCACGCGTTCGGGATCGCGCCAGGTCGCGCCCTCGGCGATGTCCTGCTGCCTTGACACGAAGTGCCGGGGCCGCGCGTCGATGAGCTGCACGGGCTTGCCGCTATTCATCATCTCGCGCACGTCCTCGACCCCGAGCCCGGGAAGGTCGCCGAACTCCTCCTGCACCAGCGGCCGCGGCGGCGCGACCCTGCCGGCATCCTCGTACAATCCTTCAACTCCCGCCCAGTTCACGTTGCGCAGGAACGTGTCCACATAGGCCGGCGCATTTGCGCCGAAATCCATGTGGTAGGCGTGCTCGTACATGTCGATGGCGAGGATCGGGATCCCGCCCGCCACGCACTGGCTGTGGTCGGACGCGTACTGGTTCACCAGCCGCCCGTCGCGCGGCACCCAGGCAAGCAGTACCCATCCCGATCCGCCGCCAAGCGCGCAGGCCAGCGCCCGGAACTCGGCCTTCCACTTCTGGTAGGAGCCGAAGTCGCGGGCCAGCGCCTCGGCCATCCCCGGCGTGGGCTGGCCGTCGCCGCCGAGGCTCGCGAAGTAGAGCTCGTGCAGCAGGGTCGAGTTGAGCGCAACGATCTCGTCCTTCTTGAGCCCGTTCAGCACGTACCCCGGGGTCTTCGCGTAGTCGAGCGACGCGAGCTGCTCGGTGATCGCGTTGAGCTTGCGCAGCGCCCCCCCATAGTTGTTCTCGTAGTGGCTTTCGATCAGCTGGAGCGAAAGCCCGTTGAGCGTATAGGGACGGCAGTGGATCTGTTTCAGTTGGTATCGCATGGCAGTGCCTCCAATCACGGTTGAAAGGCGTCCGCGGCCGGAACGACCCGGCGGGCTGGCACTGTGCAGAATCTGGGATTTCGACAGTGCCCGCACCTGGCGCGTAACGCTTGCAGGATCTGGACGGGGCACCGTCTTGGAGGGAATGACTTCCCGGGAGTCCTGCTGGCTCCCGGTTGGAGATTACGACAACGCGCGGGCGCTTGCAAATATTTTTGGTACCGTAGCGCTTTCCGGCATCTCTCCCCCATCGAGGACTCGCATGGCCGCTGTACAGCCCGCACTGCACCGGGCCCTCGCGCGGGTGGTCGCCGTGCGCCCGGAAGAGGCGCGCGCGCTCCTTTGGTCGTTCGCCTATTTCTTCTGCCTCCTGGCGGGCTACTACGTGCTGCGCCCGCTGCGCGACGAGATGGGCATCGCCGGCGGAGTGCGGAACCTGCAGTGGTTGTTCACGGCCACCTTTCTCGTGATGCTGGCGGCGGTGCCGGTGTTCGGCGCTGTGGTGGCGCGGCTGCCGCGCAAGCGCTTCGTTCCGCTGGTCTATCACTTCTTCGTCGCGAACATCGCCGTCTTCTGGATCCTGCTCACGCTCGACGTGGAGAAAGTGCTGGTCGCGCGCGTGTTCTTCGTCTGGATCAGCGTGTTCAACCTGTTCGCCGTGTCGGTGTTCTGGTCGTTCATGGCCGACCTGTGGGACAGCGAGTCGGGCAAGCGGTTGTTCGGCTTCATCGCCGCAGGCGGGTCGGCGGGAGCGCTGCTCGGGCCGGCGGTCACCGTCGCGCTGGCCGTGCCGCTGGGACCGGTCAACCTGCTGGTCGTCGCGGCACTGCTGCTGGAACTGGCCGTGCTTTGCGCGCACCGCCTGGAATCGACGGCGCCGCGGGCGGGGGATGCGCAGGCCGGCGCAACGAAGCCTGCGGAGGAGGGTGCAATCGGCGGGGGCTGGCTCTCGGGCATTGCACTGCTGCTGAAGTCGCCCTACCTCGGCGGCATTGCGCTGTGGGTATCGCTGCTGTCGCTGGCGGGGACGTTCCTGTACTTCCAGCAGGCCAGCATCGTGGCCGCGGCCTCCGACGACCCGGCAGTGCGCACGCGCATCTTCGCCACCATCGACCTCGCCATCGGCATCGTCACGATCCTCGTCCAGTTCCTCGCCACCGGCCGCCTGATCGCGCGGTTCGGCGTCGGCGCAGCCGCAGCGGCGCTGCCGCTGGTGTTCGCACTCGGGTTCCTTGCGCTGGCTTTCTCGCCGGCACTGTTCGTGGTGATCGCCTTCCAGGCCGCGCAGCGGGCGACCAACTTCGCGCTGTCCAACCCCGCCCGGGAGGTGCTGTTCACGGTGGTGGCCCGGGAGGAGAAATACAAGGCCAAGAACGTGATCGACATCGTCGTCTTCCGCGGCGCGGATGCGGGCAGCGGGTGGCTGTTCGCGGCCCTGCGCGGCGCGGGCATCGAGCTGGCGCCGATTTCGCTCGCGACGGTGCCGGTGGCCGCCCTCTGGCTCGCGCTGGCGCTGGCGCTCGGTCGCAGCCAGGAACGGCGCGCCCGGGATCCGGTGCGCGCCGTAAATCTCCAGGATTAATTTACAAACCCGGCTCCTGGAGCCGGGTTTCGGGCAATTTTGTACTGATACCAGTACACTTTTCGGCTACTTCCGCTTGAACTCGGGCTTCCGCTTCTCGAGGAAGGCCACCACCGCCTCGTGCTGGTCGTGGGTGTGCTGGACCAGCGACTGGAGGCCCGACGCCATCTCGAGGGCAATCGGCAGGCTGACCTGCTGAGAATCGCGCAGCAGACGCTTGGTCATGCGCAGCGAGTGCACCGGCTGCGCGGCGATCCTCCCGGCGAGTGCGCGCGCCTCGGCCATCAGCTTGTCGTCGTCCACCACTTTCGACACCAGCCCGATGCGCGCGGCTTCCTCGGCGTCGAGGAAATCGCCGGTGAACGTCATTTCGTAGGCCTTGGAAAGGCCGACCACCCGCGGGAGGTACCAGGCGCCGCCGTCGCCCGAGACGAGGCCCACGCGCAGGAAGCTCTCGGCGAAATTGGCGCTGCGCCCGGCGATGCGGATGTCGCACATGGTCGAGAGGTCGCACCCGGCCCCGACGGCGGCGCCGTTCACCGCCGCAATCGAGGGCGCCTCCAGGCCGTACAGCGCGAGCGGGATGCGCTGGATGCCGTGCTGGTAGCCGCGCCGGATCTCGGCCGGGCTGCCCCCGAACAGGCCCTCGCGGTCGCGCATTTCCTTGACGTTGCCGCCCGAGGAAAAGCCGTCGCCCGCGCCCGTGAGGATCACGCAGCCTACGCCGAGGTCGGCGTTGATGCGGTGGGTCGCCTCGACCAGCGCCTCCACGATGGCCGGCGAGATGGCGTTGCGCGTCGCGGGTTCGTTCAGGGTCAGGGTGACGATGCCGCCGTCTTGTTCGTACAGTACTGGATCAGCCATGTTCCTCATTCCTCCCCGGTGTACAGCCCGCGATGTTACTTTTACGAGCAAGCCTTGTCTCGGATATATTGGCTGTTGGATTCGAGGAGCGAAACATGCATGAATTCCGGTTCGAGCCGGTGGAACTGCCGCCCGCGGCGCAGGAGTTGCGCAGGCAGGTGCGCGCCCTGATCGCCGAGGAGGTGGCGCGCGGCGCGTTCAACCCGAGCCAGCACACCTGGTCGTCGTTCGACGCGGACTTTTCCCGCAAGTGCGGGGAGCGCGGCTTCATCGGCATGATCTGGCCGAAGAAATACGGCGGGCACGAGCGCACGGCGCTCGAGCGCTACGTGGTGACCGAGGAAATGCTCGCGGGCGGGGCGCCGGTAGGCGGCCACTGGGTGGCCGACCGCCAGAGCGGCCACCAGATCCTGCGCAACGGCAGCGAACGGGCAAAGTCGGAAATCCTGCCGAAGATCGCCGCGGGCACGTGCTTCTTCGCCATCGGCATGAGCGAGCCGGATTCGGGCTCCGACCTGGCCGCGGTGCGCACGCGCGCGTCCAAGGCCGAGGGCGGCTGGAAGATCAGCGGCACCAAGGTCTGGACGAGCAGCGCGCATCGCGCCCACTACCTCATCGCACTCGTGCGCACCGCGCCCAAGGAAGAGGACCGCCATGCGGGCCTGACCCAGTTCATCGTCGACCTGTCCAGGCCGGGCGTGACCGTGCGGCCGATCTACAACCTGTACGGCGGCCACGACTTCAACGAAGTGGTGTTCGACGACTATTTCGTTCCCGACGACATGGTGATGGGCGGCGTCGGCAAGGGCTGGCAGATGGTCACCGGCGAGCTCGCGTTCGAGCGCTCCGGGCCCGACCGGTTCCTGAGCACCTTCCAGCTTTTCCTGGAGTCGATCCGCCAGGTCGGGCCGGCGCCGGACGACCGCGCCGCCAACGACATCGGGCGCTTCATAGCGCACGTCGCGACGCTGCGGCGCATGTCGACCTCGGTGGCCGGCATGCTCCAGCGCGGCGCGCAGCCCAACGTAGAGGCCGCGCTGGTCAAGGACATGGGCACGGCGTTCGAGCGCGAGATCCCGGAAGTGTTCCGCCACCTGATCCCGACCGAGCCGGCACTCGGCCCCGGCGCGAGCTACCCGGAGCTGCTCGGGATGACGATGCTGCAGGCGCCCGGGTTCACGATCCGCGGCGGCACGCGCGAGATCCTGCGCGGGATCATCGCCCGCGGGCTGGGGCTGCGATGAGCGCCGACCTGCTCAAGACGATAGACCGCGTGTTCGAGGAGCATTGCGGCAAGGGCGTGCGCGAAGCCGCCGAGGGCGGGGCCTGGCCCGCGGGGCTCTGGCAGGCGCTGGAGGACGTGGGGCTGACGACGGCCGCGCTTGCCGAAGACGCCGGCGGCTCGGGGCTCGAATTCGGCGACGCGATGCTGGCGCTTCGGCGCACGGCCTATCATGCGGCGCCGGTCCCGCTGGCCGAAACCATGCTGGCCGGGCGGCTGCTGTCGGCCGCCGGGATCGCGGTCCCGGCCGGCGCCCTCACAGTCGCTCCGGTGCATGGCGCCGACCGGCTGGAGATCGCCCGGGGCGCTTCCGGCTACACGGTATACGGCACCGCCCGTCGCGTGCCCTGGGGCAACCAGTGCGCGCACGTAGTGGTCGCGGGGGAGTGCAATGGCGAAGCAATGGTCGGGCTGGCCCAGGCTGCCGGCATGGCGGGCAGCGTGGAAAGGAACCTGGCGGGCGAGCCCCGCGCCGAGATGCATTTCAAGGCCGCGCCGCTGATCGCGGCCGCACCGCTTGCGGATGCCCACGCGCGGATGGGGGCGGAGGGCGCCCTGCTGCGCAGCGTGCAGATGGCCGGGGCGCTCGAGCGCTCGCTCGAGTACGCGCTCCTGTATGCCAACGAGCGCGTCCAGTTCGGCCGCCCGATCGGCAAGTTCCAGGCAATCCAGCACCTGCTGGCGGTGCTGGCCGGGCAGGTCGCCGCATCGAGCGCCGCGGCGGACGCGGCGGTGGAGGCTTGCCGTGAATCCCCCGACGGGTTCATGGTGCCGGTGGCAAAGGCGCGCATTGGCGAAGCCGCGGGCCGCGCCGCGGAGATCGCGCACCAGGTCCACGGCGCGATGGGCTACACACGCGAGCACAACCTCCACTACGTGACGCGCCGCCTCTGGTCGTGGCGCGACGAATTCGGCAACGAAACCCATTGGCAGATGCGGCTCGGCCGCATGATCGCGGCGAAGGGCGCGGACGCGCTCTGGCCGATGCTGACCGGGGTATGAGGGCAAGCCCATGATGAACGAGACACTGCGCGAGCTGTGGCGGCCGGAGACGCCGTACCTGATCGGCACGGCGCTGGTGCTGGTCCTGTTGCTCGCGCGGTTCCGGCCGGAGGAGCGCGGGTCGTACCTGAACACGCTGTGGCTGTTCGTGCTCGGGATGGCCGGGCGCTTCGGCAGCGCGATGGTGGAAGTCATGGACTACCCGCGCGTCGCCGAAGTGCTGATCGCCGTGTTCACGGTGGTCGCGTCGATCGCTTTCGTGCGCCTGTCCGGGTTCGCGCTGTTCCGGCTGGTCCTGCCCGTGATCCGGCTGCGCACGCCGCGCATCATCGAGGACCTGATCATCACGGCCGCGTACGCGGTGCTCGCGCTGATCCACCTGCGCGGCGCGGGCCTCGACCTGAGCGGCATCCTCGCCACATCCGCGGTCGTCACCGCGGTGCTCGCCTTCGCCATGCAGGACACGCTCGGCAACGTGCTCGGCGGGCTCGCGCTGCAGCTCGACAACTCGATCCGCGTCGGCGACTGGATCAAGGTGGACGACGTGGTCGGCTGCGTGACCGACATCCGCTGGCGGTTCACGTCCGTCGAGACGCGCAACTGGGAGACGGTGGTGATCCCCAACAGCGTGCTGATGAAGGGCAAGTTCCAGGTCCTCGGCAAGCGCGAAGGCCAGCCGGTGCAGTGGCGCCGCTGGATCCACTTCCATGTCGATCCGGGCGTGCCCCCGGCGCGGGTGATCGCCGCGGCCGACAGCGCCATCCGGGAAGCGGAAATCCCCGACGTGGCGCAGTCGCCGCTGCCCAACTGCGTGCTGATGGGCTTCGAGGAGGGAAACCTCCACTTCGCCCTGCGCTATTGGCTCACCGACCTCGTGAAGGACGATCCGACCGATTCGGCGGTGCGCGTGCACCTCTTCACGGCGTTCCAGCGGATCGGGGTGCGCATCTCGGAGCCCCAGCAGACGGTGCACCTCGTCGAGGAGGACGAGGCGCATGCCGAAGCCGTCAGGAAGCGCGAGATGCAGCGCCGGCTCATCGCGGTCAAGGGCGTGGACCTGTTCTCCAGCCTGTCGGAGAGCGAGCGCGCCGCGGTGGTCGAGCGGCTGCAGTACGCCCCGTTTGCGCGCGGTGACGTGCTCACCAAGCAGGGCAAGACCTCGCACTGGCTGTACATCATCGTCTCGGGCGAGGCGGAAATCGTCCACGAGAAGCCCGACGGCACCCGGCTGCGCGTCGGCTCGGTGGTGGCCGGCGGGTTCTTCGGCGAGATGGGCCTGCTCACCGGTGCGCCGCGGACGGCCACCGTGATCGCCACCACGGATGTCGAGTGCTACCGCCTCGACAAGGATTCCTTCCAGGGACTGCTCACCTCAAGGCCGGAGCTGGCCGAAGACATCAGCCGCATCGTCGCCGAGCGCCAGCAGAACAATGCCGTGACCAACGCCGCGGCGGCGGCGGCTGGCCAGCAGGATGCCCGCGGCGACCTGCTCGCCGGGATCAGGAAGTTCTTCGGGCTGGGCGCCTGAGGCGCCCGGCCTCACTCGACCTTGCCGATCTTCTGGATGACCGCGGTGAGGCGCTTTGCGTCCGCATCCAGGTAGGCCTGGAATTCGTCCGCGTCCTTGTAGACGACGGGCGCGCGCAGCTTTTCCATCGCATTCCTGAATTCCGCGTCCTGCATCGCCTCGCGCGCGCCGCGGCGCAGCGTCGAGAGCACGTTCGGCGGGGTGCCCGCCGGCGCGAAGAACCCGGTCCAGACGAAGTATTCGACCTCGGGATAGCCGAGTTCCTTCATCGTCGGCACGTCCGGGTAGCCGGCAACCCGCGCCGGCGCGAAGGTCGCGAGTGGGCGGAGCCTACCGCCGGCCACATGCCCGGCGATGGTGGCGGGCAGCTGGGTGATCGCGTCCACCTGCTTGCCGACGATGGCGGCCACCTGCTGCCCGCCGCCGCCGTACGGAATGTGGTTCATCTTGATCCCGGCGGCATTGGCGAACATCTCCATGCCCACGTGCATCGTGCCGTAGTTGCCGGTGGAACCGTACGGGACGCCGCCGGGCTTGGCCTTGGCCGCGTCCACCAGATCCTTGACGGTCTTCCACGGGCTGTCGGCCCGCACCACGAGGAAGGCCGGGTCGGCCGAAATCAGGGCGATCGGCGCGAATTGATTGATCTCGTACGAGGGCGGCCGGCCGAACAGGCGATCGGAGGCCGGGATGGCCGAGATGCTGGAGAGCGCCACCATCACCGTATAGCCGTCGGGCTTGGCGCGCGCCGCGTAGGCCATGCCCACGCCGCCGCCCGCGCCCGGCCGGTTTTCGATGATGAAACTCTGCTTGAGGGCCTTGCCGAGGGAATGCACGAACGGGCGCCCGATCACGTCGGAGATGCCCCCGGGGGAGAACGGCACGACGACCGACACGGGCTTGGAAGGGTACGCATCCTCGGCGCGCCCCGGCAGCGGGCCGCACAGCGCGGCGATAGTTGCGGCAATCAGCAGTGTCTTGTTCATGATCTCCTCCTCGGTTCAGGTCCGGAACGCCTTCTTCATCTCCGCGAGCTGCACTTTCACCAGTTCGCAGGCGGGGTCGCGCAACTGGTTCACCACGTCGAAGTGGTTGAGTCCCGGCGGCACGAGCAGGTCCACAGGATAACCGAGCCTGCGCCACAGGCCGGCCATCGCCTCCGACTGGCGGTGGTATTCGGGCGACTCGTCGACCGCCACCACCAGCGAGAGCGGGGCGGGGACCGGGTAATGCTGCAGCAGCGGCGCGTTGCGGTTCGCCTCTTCCGGGCTCATCTTCAGGGTCTTGTTCAGGTACGAAAGGCGGATCGGTTCCATGTCGAACAGGCCGCCGATCGAGCAGGCGCCCTTCACCAGGTCCCGCGGCAGGCCGGGCCCGAACGACGGCCAGTCCGTGGCCAGCAGCATCACCGCCAGGTGCCCGCCGGCCGAGTGGCCGCACACGTAGATGCGGTCGGGGTCGGCGCCGTAGGCGCGCGCATTGCGCCACAGCCAGGCGAGCGCGGCGCGGTTCTGGCGCACGATCTCGTCCATCGTGGTGTCGGGCGCGAGGCCGAAGTTGTTCACGGCGGTGGCGATGCCGTGGGGGCGAAAGCCCTCGGCCACGTAGCTGTAGTCGGCCTTGTCGAGCGAGTACCAGTAGCCCCCGTGGATGAAGACATAGAGCGGGGCGCCCGGTTTCCCGGCCGGGAGGATGTCGAGCTTCTCCATCGGGTCCGGCCCGAAGGCCAGGTCCAGGTGGCAGGGGAGCTTTGCGCAGGTTTCAGTGCTCCAGATGCGCCAGTTGGCGAAGTGCACCTTGTAATCGGGCCAGCGCACCCGGTTGTTGTATTGCGCGTCCAGGCCGGCCTGGTCGTAGTCGAGGAAGATCTTCTGGTCGGTCACGGAGCGATCCCGATTGGCGAGGCGGGCGATGGTAGCATCCCCATAGGAGAACCGACCCATGCCCACGCACCACACCCTGAGCGCCGCCCCCGACACCGTCCACTGGGGCTACTTCGACGCGAAGCTCAAGCCCCAGGTCACGATCGATTCGGGGGACACGGTGACCCTGCACTGCGTCTCGGGCGGCGCCGGCGACGTCGGCCAGCGCACGGACCTCCTGCCCGAACACCGCGCGATCATCGACAAGCTGAAACCCTTCCTCGGGCCGCACATCCTCACCGGCCCGGTGGCCGTGCGGGGCGCGCAGCGCGGCGACACTCTGGAGGTGCGCATCAAGGACGTGCAGCTGCGCGGCGACTGGTCCTACAACGGCATGAAGCCCCTGCGCGGCACGCTGCCCGAGGATTTCCCCTGGCTGCGCACCGTGCAGATCCCGCTGGACCGGCAGAGGATGACCGCGAAGCTGCCGTGGGGCCCGACGCTGCCGCTGCGGCCCTTCTTCGGGATCATGGCCGTGGCCCCGCGCCCGGAATACGGCGCCGTGTCCTCGGTGGAGCCGCGCGAATTCGGCGGCAACATCGACTGCAAGGAACTGGTTGCGGGCACCACGCTGTTCCTGCCGGTGTGGGCCGAGGGCGCGCTGTTTTCGGCGGGCGACGGCCACGCGGTGCAGGGCGACGGCGAGGTGAACCTGATGGCGCTGGAGACGCCCATGAGCGGCACCTTCGAGCTCATCCTGCACAAGGGCAAGGCATTGGCTTTTCCGCGCGCGACCACACCCACCCATTACATTTCGATGGGCACCGACCCCGACCTCGACGACGCCGCCAAGCAGGCGCTGCGCGAGATGATCAAGTGGCTGGTCGAACTCAAGGGGTGGGCGCCCGAAGATGCCTACGCGTTCTGCAGCCTGGCCTGCGACCTGCGCGTGACGCAGCTGGTGGACGGCTTCAAGGGCATCCACGCCATGGTGGCGAAGAGCCTGCTCGACTAGGGAAAAACATGGCCGACGAGATCTGGCGCTGGGACGCGGGACGCATTGCGAAAGCGGTGGGCGGTCGCGAAATCTCCGCGCGCGAAGCGGTGTCCTCATGCATGGAGCGCATGCACGCGGTCAATCCGGCGCTGAACGCCGTGACCCTCGAGCTTTCGGAGCAGGCGCTGGCGGGCGCGGCGGCGGTCGACGCGGCGATCGCCCGCGGGGAAGCCCCCGGACCGCTCGCCGGCGTGCCGGTCACGATCAAGCAGAACGTCGACCAGGCGGGCTGCCCGACGAGCAACGGCGTGGTGGCTTTCGAAAAGGTCGTCGCGACGGAAGACAGCCCGGTGGTCGCCAACTGGAAGGCCGCCGGGGCGCTGGTCATCGGCCGCACCAACTGCCCGGCTTTCAGCGTGCGCTGGAACACCGGCAACGACCTGTTCGGCCAGACCTACAACCCATGGTCGCGCGCGCACACGCCCGGCGGCTCGAGCGGCGGCGCCAGCGCGGCGGTGGCGGCCGGCATCGGCCCGCTCGCGCACGGGAACGACCTGGGCGGCTCGGTGCGCTACCCGGCCTATGCCTGCGGCATCGTCGGCCTGCGCCCTTCGTTCGGCCGCGTTCCCGCGTTCAACCCGACTGCGCCGGCGGAACGGCCCATGTGCACGCAGATGATGTCGGTCCAGGGGCCGCTGGCCCGCACTGTCGCCGACATACGACTCGGCCTGGCCGCCATGGCGGCGCGCGACCCGCGCGACCCATGGTGGGTGGAGGCGCCGCTCGATGGCCCGGCCCCGGCGAAGCCCATTCGCGTCGCGGTGATCACCGACCCCGCAGACCTCGGCGAATGTCCGCAGCACCCGGACGTGCTGGCGGCCGTGCGCAAGGCGGCGGCCTGGCTGTCGGCGGCCGGATACGCCGTCGAGGAAGTGAAGACGCCCGGATTCACCCGTGCCGCCAGGCTATGGGGCACGCTGCTCGGCAACGAGATCCGCGTCCTGATGCTGAAGACGATAGAGGCAGAGGGAGACGCCGACGTGCGCACCGCCGTGCACGGGATGATCGATGCCGAGCCCGTGCTCGGCGTCGACCAGTACATGGCTTCTATCGCCGACCGCACCCGGCTGGTGCGCGAGTGGTTCCTGTTCCTCGAGCGCTACCCGCTGGTGCTCTCGCCGGTCTCTGCCGAGCCGCCCTTTGCGCACGGGTTCGACACCCGGACTCCCGAGCGGATGCATGAAGTGCTCCGGGCGCAGACGCCGCAGGCGGCATTGCCGTTGCTCGGCCTGCCCGGGATCGCCGTTCCCACCGGAATCGCCAACGGGCTGCCGACGGGTGTGCAGATCATGGCGGGACGCTTCCGCGAAGACCTGTGCCTCGATGCCGCCGCGGCGATCGAGGCGCGCGCGGGCGTATTTACGCCGATCGATCCGCGCGGCTGACGCCGCTGCTCAGCGGCGCAGGACGACCACGCCGCCGACCTGCTTCATGCCGCCGGGGGCGATGTCCGCAGAGTAGGCGACGCCCGCATGGGTGGCGCCGACGCCCGCAAATGCGCCCTGGATGCTTGCCATGCAGCTGACGGAGCAGGTGGCGCCGAGGACCGTCCCGCTGCCGCTGAACGTATTGCCTGCGATCGCGCCGCCGGCCAGCATGGTAAAGCTCTGGCTGTTGGCATTGAAGCCCATGCTCATTGAGACCGAGCCCCCGGTGGGCGTGAACGTGCCGACGAGCTGGCCCGAGGTCACCGTGCCCGGCGCAATGCTCGCATCGCTTGCGGTGGGCGCGGTGGCGCCGATCATGTTGTAGGTGAAAGAGCCGGTGGTGGGCATCTGCGTGGCGGGATTGCCCAGCGCATAGTGGAATCCCGCGTTGGACGGATACGCGTTGACCGTGGTCGAGCGCGTCACCCCGTTCTCGGCGAAATTGATCGTGACCGGGCCGACCCAGCGGCCCCAGCTTACCGTCCCATCAGTGCCGCCTTCCATCAGCGTGCCGGCGAACTTGTACTCCTGGCCGCTGGTGATTCCCTGGAAGGTATGCGTAAAGGTGAACCCGCTCAACTCGCCGGACGCCCCGACGTTGCCCTTCACAGACAGGGATGTGTCGCCTACCGAAATGAACGAGTTCTGCACCTTGTTGAGCGTGATGCCCTGGGCCAGCGCACCGCCGACAATTTCCGCGTAGACCACGCCGATCGGCTTGCTGGTGTCCAGCAGCGCCACGGTTCCGCCGGTACTGGTGCGCTCCTCGGCCTTGGAAATGGGGACCTGCACGACCGTGACCACCGGCGCGGGCGGCGCCTGCGGGGCCTCCCCCGTCTGCTCAGGGGGTTTGGTCTGGTCCGGCGGCGCAAAACCGGCGCGGCCTGCCGGGATTTCGATAAGTCCCGACTGGTTGGCGAGGAACCACACCCCTGTTGTACCGATGATGCGGGTAGCGCCGTCGAGCGCCACCGAAATGATCCCCCCGGTGCCGCGGATTCCCACGGTGGCGGTGGGCGTGTCGATCTCGTACGCTTCCTTGTTGACCCGGCCGATGAGGCCGGTGACAGTGCGCATGGTTCCTTTCAGCAGCCCGAACACGCCCCGTTCCGTCCCGTCGGTCTTGCCGTCGAACTTGTACTGCTTGATCGCGAACTCGGTGTTGGGCTGCAGCGACACGTACGCGCCGTCCGTGAAGCGGATCTGCGCGCGGCCGTCCGCGGTCAGCACCGTGTCCCCCGATTCGAGTTGGGCGCCGCGCGCGAGCGGGCGTACGCCCTGGGCATTGCGCATCGTCGCGGTGCCGAATACGAACTCCACCCGGCCAGCTTCGGCGTGGACGGTGCCGCACAACGCGGCCGACACGCAGAGCGCCAGCGTGCAGGCGGCGCGAAAAGGAAGGTGTGCGTTCATGGTCCTCGCCCTCAGAAGTCCTTGCGCAACGCGACCGAAACGACCGTGCGGTCGTACTTGAACAGGTTCACGTTCGAGCGGTTGTCGGTGTAGGTGAGCTGCGGGGTGACCGACCAGCCGCCCGACAGCTTCCAGGTGAGGGCCGCGCGCACGTCGGTCTGGCGGTCCTTGCGGTTGAATCCGAACAGCGGCTCGGGTCCGCCGTAACGCCGCTCTTCGTAGCCGACGAAGGCGTTGAAGTAGAGGCGCTCGGGCTGCACGGTGAGCTGGACCCCGAGGCGGGCGCCGAAGGGGTCGTGGCCGAGGTGAGGCACGCCCGCCGCAAGTTCGCGTTCCGAGCCCGCGTATCCGGACACGAACACGACCGGCGTGTAGGCCATCGCGAGTGACTGCGCATATGAGGCGCCGACGATCGCCCGGTCCGCGTTCCGGATGGATTGCGTCGGGTAGCGCAGGTTGGCGGTCTGGCCGAACAGCGTGACCTGGCGCGTGTCGGACAGGTTGCGCTGCCATTGTGCGATGAAGCCGGACGAATCGCGGTAGCGGTTGTTGTCGAGGAGGAAAGTCTGGCCCTGGAAGCCGACGGTCACGCTGTCCCTGGCGTCCTTTTCCCAGCGCACGCCGGCGTCGACGTCTGCGGAACCCGTGTCGAACTGGGTCTTCACGCTGTCGCCGCCGTTCATGCGCATCGTGCCGCGCAGGCCGCCGAGGAACGTCCATTTTTCGTTGATCGGGTAGGCGATGCTCCCCCCCGCCGACAGGCCGAGGAAGGTGTCGGACAGGCGCGAGAGTCCCGGCCCCAGGGTGACCGTGCCGATCGACGGGATCGCCAGCGAGCCGGAGCCGGTTGCGCTGTTGATGTTGGAGTCGACGCCGAAGGTGCCTTCCATGAACCCGGCGAAGCGCGTCGCCGGGCGGGAAAT
>JAFEDL010000077.1:2057-18809 GCA_018241645.1 Pseudomonadota bacterium | reverse complement strand
GGGTTCGAGGGGCAGCAGCAGGGCATATGCCTCCTTGGCCTTGCCGGCATCGAGCAGGCCCTTGGCCTGGTCGGTGACCGCATCGGCGCGCGCGATGCCGCACAGGGCGAAAAGGGCGAGGCAGAAAAGGAGTCTCAGCATGGGGCGCACGGGCTCGGTGTCCGGGTACGACGAAAATGATAGGGCGCGGGCCCGGCAGCCTATTGATTTATGTCAATTGCCCCGCTTCCGGATGGCCGGAAGGGCGGCCGGGCCGCGTCCTGCAGCCGCCTCAGGGGTGAAGCGTGCGCTCCACGCGGACGGGACTTGCAGCGCCCGGTTGCACGTGAACGAGGAGCCAGCCCAGCCAGGGCCAGCCGTCGACTTCGATGCGGGTGAGGTTGGGGACGCCGGCCATTGGCCGGTCGTGCCGGAATTGGTGGGTGTCGCCGTGGGCCACGATCAGGGGCTTGCCCAGGCGGCGTGCGGTTTCCGCCAGGGCGGCACGCAGGCCCGCGTAGCCATCCGGAAGTCCTGCGGCCCGGCGCCGCTCCTCGAAATCCGGGTCGGCCTGCATCATCACCACGAGTGCGCGGATGCGCGGCGCGGAGGCCAACTGCTCCGCCTCGCGCAGCCACGCCGCCACGGCGAACATTCGCGCCGCATATTCCTCGTCCATGGCTGCAGTACGGCCGAGGTTGTTGTTGCTGCCCGGCACGTTCAGGCCGACGAACACGGTTGCGTCCCAGACCCAGCGCACGTGTTCGGGGCGCGCGGCCGATTGCCGCGCGAATTCCGGCAATGCAATGGCCTGCGAATGGAACAGCTTGCGCACTTTCGCCAGCCGTTCCAGCGGGTCGTACCCGGTGCGATGGCAGTCGGTCCACTCGTTGTCCCCGGGCAGGAGCACGAACGGCGCTGAAAAACGCGCGAACTGCCTGGCGCGCGCCTCGAACCACGCGTCGGTGCAGGGGCCGTTGCCCCCGGTGATGTCGCCGAGGTGGACGACCAAGGCCGGCGCCTGCCGGTTGATCCGGTCGATCATCCCGTCGAGCAGGTTCGCATGGGGCTGCGAATAGGGCACGTCCCCGAGCAGCACGAATCCGGGATCCTGAGGCTTGCCCTCGGGCGGAGAGGCAGCGCACCCGGCAAGGAGCAGGGCCGCGACGAGCCCGAATCGCCTCACAGGTTCTTCAGCCGGTACAGCAGCTCGAGCGCATCCCGCGGCGACAGGTCGTCTGGGTTCACCTGATCGAAGGCTGCGCGCAACGGGTCAACGGCCGGTTCGGCCTCGGGCTGCGCCTGCGCCGCGACGAACAGGTCGCTCTGGCCGCCGCGCGCCAGGCTCGCGTCCTCGAGCATCTGCAGGTACTTGCGCGCAATGCGGATCACCGGCCTGGGCACGCCGGCCAGGGCCGCCACCTGCAAGCCGTAGCTCTGCGAAGCCGGTCCTTCCTCCACTGCGTGCAGGAAAACGATGGTGTCCTTGTGCTCGACCGCGTCGAGATGGACGTTGGCCGCCTCCTTGTACTCGAGCGAGATGCGCGTCATCTCGAAATAATGGGTGGCGAACAGGGACAGCGCGCGGTTGCGCTCCAGCAGGTGGCGCGCAATCGCCCACGCCAGCGCGAGGCCGTCGAAGGTGGAGGTCCCCCGGCCGACTTCGTCCATCAGCACGAGGCTTTGCGCGGTGGCGTTGTGCAGGATGTTGGCCGACTCGGTCATCTCGACCATGAAGGTGGACCGCCCGCCGGCCAGGTCGTCGGCTGCGCCGATGCGCGTGAAGATCTGGTCGATGGGCCCGAGGCGCGCGGATTTCGCTGGAACGAAGCTGCCCACGTGGGCGAGCAGCGTGATCAGCGCAACCTGGCGCATGTACGTCGACTTGCCCCCCATGTTCGGGCCGGTGATGAGCAGCAGCTGGCGCGCGGGCGACAGGCGCGTGTCGTTCGGGATGAAATGCTCGACCTGCGCCTCCACCACCGGATGGCGCCCTGCCTCGAACTCGAGCAGCGTTTCCGCCACGAACCGCGGGCGGCACCAGCCGTGGCGCGCGGCAAGCAGCGAAAAACCGGCGAGGACGTCGAGCTGGGCCAGCGCGCGGGCGATCCGCTGGAGCTGCGCCACGTGCGCGCCGAGCGCATCGAGCAGCGCCTCGAACAGCGATTTCTCCAGCGCGAGCGCACGGTCCTTGGCCGAGAGCGCCTTGTCCTCGAAGGCCTTCAGTTCGGGCGTGATGTAGCGCTCGGCGTTCTTGAGCGTCTGCCGGCGCCGGTAGTCGTCGGGGACCTTTTCGGCCTGCGAGTTGGTGACCTCGATGTAGAAGCCGTGGACGCGGTTGTATTCGACCTTGAGGTTGGCGATGCCGGTGCGCGCTCTTTCGCGTGCCTCGAGTTCCACCAGGAATTCGCCGGCATTCGACTGGAGCCTGCGCAGCTCGTCGAGGTCGGCCGAATAACCGTCGGCGATCACCCCGCCGTCCATGACACGCGCCGAGGGTTCCGGCGCGATGGCCCGGCTGAGGAGCGACAGGCACTCCTCCGGGCGGGCAAGGTCGGTCGCAAGGCCGTCGAGCAGCGCGGCCCCGGCCGGCATCTGCGCGGCCAGGTCCGGCAGCAGCGCCAGGCTGTCGCGCAGCGCGGAGAGGTCGCGCGGACGCGCATTTTTCAAGGCCACCCGGGAGGCGATCCGCTCTACATCCGAGAAACGCTTCAATATCCCGTGCAGTTCGGTGGCCGCACTCCCCAGCGCCGCCACCGCCTCATGGCGCGCGCCGACGTACTCCCGGTCGCGCAGCGGGTGGTGCAACCAGTGGCGCAGGAGCCGGCTGCCCATGCCGCTGGCGCAGGCGTCCATCAGCGAAAAAAGCGTGGGGGCCGGCTCGCCGCGCAGCGTCTCCGTGATCTCAAGATTGCGCCGCGTGGCCGCGTCCATGCGCACATACTCGCCGGCGCGCTCGGCGCTCACCGATGCGACGTGCGCCAGCGCCTGGCCCTGGGTCTTCCTGGCGTAGTCGAGCAACGCGCCGCACGCGCCAATCGCGGGCTGCAGGTCCTCGCAGCCGTAGCCGGCAAGCGACGCCGCGCCGAGCTGCTCGAGCAGCTTCTTCCTCCCGGCCTCGGGGTCGAAGCTCCACACCGGCAGGCGGGTGAGCGTGAATCCCGCCAGTTCCGGCGCGATCGGGCTCGAGTCGGCGATCAGGATCTCGGCCGGCGCGATGCGCCGCAACTCGCTGGCCAGGATCTGCGGGGCGACTTCGGACACCCGCAGTTCGCCGCTGGCGAGCGTCACCCAGGCGAGGCCCACGGTGCTGCGGTCCGCGCTGATCGCGAGCAGGATGTTGTCGGATTTCTCGTCGAGCAGCGCCGAATCGGTCAGCGTCCCCGGCGTCACGATGCGCATCACCTGCCGCTCGACCGGGCCCTTGGACGTGGCGGGGTCGCCGATCTGCTCGCAGATCGCCACCGATTCGCCCAGCTTCACCAGCTTGGCGAGGTACTGCTCGACCGCGTGGTACGGGACGCCGGCCATCTTGATCGGCTGGCCGGCCGAGGCCCCGCGCTGCGTGAGCGTAATGTCCAGCAGGCGCGCGGCCTTTTCGGCGTCCTCGAAGAACAATTCGTAGAAATCGCCCATCCGGTAGAAGAGCAGGATGTCCGGGTGGTCGGCCTTCAGACGCAGGTACTGCTGCATCATCGGGGTGTGGCTGGCGAGGTTCTGCGCGGCTGGAGCGTTCACCCAGCCATTTTAATTGCTCCGGGCTGGACCTGTCCGGCTGTTGCCGCGCAGATGTCCCGGCCGATTCCAGCCGGCTAGTTGATGCAGGTCAAAACGGGGCATACCCTGCGCTGGGAGACTAGATCCGCTGACTGCGTGGATTCGCAAAACAATGCACAAGAAAGGACCCCCATGAGCTACAAAACGATACTCCTGCACCTGGACGATGACCCGCGCCGCGAGGAGCGGCTGACCCTGGCCTTCGAGACGGCCGAGCGGTTCGACGCCCATCTTGTCGGGCTGTACGTGCCCGGATTACCGCTGATTCCCCCATATGCAATGGCCGAAGCCGGCCCGGCGGTCGTCGAAGTCGAGACGCGCCGCCGCGCCGCGGAGGCGGCGTCCGCGGAAGCCGTGTTCCGCGCGGCTTCCTCGAGGCACCGCGCGGTCAAGTGCGAATGGCGCAGGGGGAACGGCGATCCCGTGAGCGCGCTCTGCCTGAGCGCGAGGTATGCGGACCTGGTGATTGCCGGTCAGCCGGAGCCCAAGGGGGACGATGCCGTCCGTCTGCCTCCGGGATTCGCGGGGGACCTGGTCCTCTCCGCGGGACGGCCGGTCCTGTTCGTCCCTTATGCCGGGCGTTTCCCGGCGGTAGGCAAGCGCGTGATGGTGGCGTGGAACGCCGGGCGCGAGGCCGCCCGCGCGCTGCACGATGCGCTGCCCCTGCTGAAGGATGCCGGCCAGGTCGACGTGGTGGCTTTCGACCCGGGGCGCGGCGGCGCGCCCCACGGCGAGGTGCCGGGTGCCGACATCGGCCTGTATCTCGCGCGGCACGGAATCAAGGTCACGGTATCGCAGCAGGCCGGCACGGATCTGGACGTGGGGGCGCAGATCCTTTCGCGCGCCGCCGACCTTTCGGCCGACCTCATCGTCATGGGCGCGTACGGGCATTCGCGCGTGCGCGAGCAGATCCTCGGGGGTGCAACCCGCACGCTGCTCGAAGCCATGACGGTGCCGGTCCTGATGTCGCACTGAGCCACGGAGGCAACAAATGTTCGAATCTGCGGAAATCGGCCACAAGCTCTCCAAGGACGAGTACAAGAAGATCGTGCCCAAGCTGCGCGCCGACCTGCTCGACGCGCAATTCGAGCTGTCGAAGAACGGGAAATTCCCGGTCATCATCCTGATCTCGGGAGTGCGCGGGGCGGGCAAGGGTGAGACGGTGAACCTCCTCAATGAATGGATGGACCCGCGCAACATCCATACGCATGCATTCGACAATCCCTCGGACGAGGAGCGCGAACGGCCCCCGATGTGGCGGTTCTGGCGCGCGCTGCCGCCAAAGGGGCGGATCGGCATGCTGTTCGGCTCGTGGTACACCGCGCCGATCATCGACCGGGTGTTCAAGCGCACCGACGCGAAGGCGATGCTCAACTCGATCGAGGAAATCAACCATTTCGAGGCGATGCTGGCCGGCGAAGGCGCGCTGGTCCTCAAGTTCTGGTTCCACCTGTCGGAAAAGCAGCAGAAGAAGCGCCTGCGCGCGCTCCAGTCCGATCCGGAAACGAGCTGGCGGGTGACCGACCGGGACTGGGATTTCTTCAAGAAATACCGGCGCTTCTACGAGATCAGCGAGGAGACCCTGAGGCGCACGAGCACGGCAAACGCGCCGTGGATCGTGGTCGAGGGCGCCAATCCGGAGTACCGCTCGGTGACCGTCGCGAGGACCCTGCTCGACGCGATGCGCAAGCGCCTCAAGGCGGCCGCAGCACATACCCCGACGGCCGCCATCGCCGCGGCGCCCATCACGCGGCCGGTGGACCAGGCGAACGTCCTGAAGGGCATGGACCTCAACCAGAAGATCGACAAGAAGGCGTTCGACAAGCGCATCGACAAGATGCAGCGGCGCCTGGCGCTCGCCACGCGCGACCCGAAGTTCGCGGGACGCAACGTCGTCTGCGTGTTCGAGGGCATGGATGCGGCGGGCAAGGGCGGCGCGATACGCCGGGTCACCGCAGCGCTGGACTCGCGGCTGTACCATACGATTCCCGTGGCGGCGCCCACCGACGAGGAACGCGCGCAACCCTACCTGTGGCGCTTCTGGAGGCACATCCCGCGCAAGGGCCGCTTCACCATCTACGACCGGAGCTGGTACGGCCGGGTGCTGGTGGAGCGTGTCGAAGGGTTCTGCTCGGAGGCCGACTGGATGCGCGCCTACTCCGAGATCAACGATTTCGAGGAGCAGCTGGCGGAGAATGGCGCGATCATCGCCAAGTTCTGGCTGCAGATTTCCAAGCAGGAGCAGCTGCGGCGCTTCAAGGAACGGGAGAAGACGCGCTTCAAGCAGTTCAAGATCACCGAGGAGGACTGGCGCAACCGGGGCAAGTGGGACGCCTACCAGGACGCGGCCGCCGATATGATCGAGCGCACCAGCACCAATGTAGCGCCGTGGACCCTCATCGAGGCAAACGACAAGTATCACGCGCGGGTCAAGGTCCTCGAGACCCTGGTTCGGCTGATCGAAGGATAAGGCCACATGAAGGATGCGAAGGACCAGGCGGTACGCACGATCAAGGACGAGCACCGGACGATTTCGGCCGTCCTGCACGGGCTGCGCTATCTCGCGCAGCAGTCGCTCGACGCCAAGGTCCAGCCCGACTTCGCGGTGTTCCGGGCCATGATCTACTACATCGACGAGTTCCCCGAGAAGCTGCACCACCCGAAGGAGGAAAAGATCCTGTTCGCGCGGCTGCTGCAGCGCATGCCGGAGGCGGCGGCGCTCATCGGGGAACTGCACGAGGAGCACCTCGCCGGCGCCCGGCTGATTCGCGAACTGGAACGGGAACTGGCGTACTTCGAGGAAAACCGGCCGGCCGGGGCGGCCAGCTTCAAGGCCGCGGTGGACGCGTATGCCGACTTCCACTGGAACCACATGCGCAAGGAGGAAGGCAAGGTCCTGCCCCTCGCAGGTGAGCGCCTGCTGCCGGAGGACTGGGAGGCGATCAGCACGGCGTTTGCGGCCAACAAGGACCCGATCGCCGGGGTACCCGAGAAGGAATTCGAGACCCTCTTCTCGCGCATTGCCTCGATCGCCCCCGATCCGATCGGCTTCGGCTCGCGCTGGAAGAAGGCCCCGACCTGATGGGCGCGGGCGCCGTGCGCAAGCCCGTACCCGCGACCCTCATACCGGGAGACGGGATCGGCCCGGAGATCGTGGAGGCGGTGCTGCAGATGCTTGCCGCCGTCGGGGCGCCGTTCGTCTGGGAGCGGCGCGAAGCCGGAATGGCGGGCGTGGAGACCGCCGGCGATCCGCTCCCGGCCGAAACGCTGGAGAGCATCCGCCGCACGGGCCTCGCGCTCAAGGGCCCGCTCACGACACCGGTAGGCGGCGGGTTCCGCTCGATCAACGTGCGGCTGCGCGAGGAGTTCCAGCTGTACGCGAACGTGCGGCCTTCGCGCACCATGGTGCCCGGCGGCCGTTTCGACGACATCGACATCGTGCTGATCCGGGAGAACCTCGAAGGGTTCTACGTCGGCGTCGAGCACTACATCCCGATCGACGGGGACCCGCATGCGGTGGCGATCGGCTCGGGGCTCAACACGCGGGCCGGCAGCCGGCGGATCGCGCAATTTGCGTTCGATTACGCGGTTCGCACGGGCCGCAAGAAAGTCACCATCGTGCACAAGGCCAACATCCTCAAGGCCCTGACAGGACTGTTCCTCGAAACGGCACGGACCGTGGGCGAGGGGTATGCGGATCGCATCAAGATGGACGAGCGGATCGTCGATGCCTGCGCGATGCAGCTGGTGCTGAACCCGTGGCAGTTCGACGTCATCGTCACCACCAACCTGTTCGGGGACATCCTCTCGGACCTGATCGCAGGGCTGATCGGGGGGCTGGGCATGGCGCCGGGCGCGAACATCGGCGAGAAGGCGGCGATCTTCGAGGCGGTGCACGGGTCCGCGCCGGACATCGCTGGCAAGGGCGTGGCCAACCCGGTGGCGGTGGCGCTGGCCGCATGCCTGATGCTCGACCACGTGGGCTGCGGCGACCAGGCCGCGCGCCTCAGGAACGCGCTGGAGCTCGCGCTGAAATCCGACGGCGTGCGCACGCGGGACCTGGGAGGCACTGCAACCACCAGCCAGCTGGTCAATGCGGTGCTGCTGCGCCTGAAAGACTGACCCGGCGGGGAGGTCTCCTGCGGCGGGGCGGCAGGCCCCTCGTCCCGCCTAGCCCATCTGCGCAACCTGCTGCGCCAGGTACTGCATCCTCTCGGCCAGGGATTTGAGCAGCAGGGCGCCGAACACGGGCTTCGCCTTGACCAGCGCAATGAAGTCGTTGCGCCCGACCGCGATCAGCGAGCACTGCGTCTCGGCAACGGCGTTAGCGGCGCGCGCGGCCCGGTCGACCAGCGCCATTTCGCCGAAGATCCCGCCCGGGCCGACCCGCTCGACCACCCGGTTGCCGATGCTGATCGCCACGTGGCCGTCCATCACCACATACATTGACGTGCCCACCGCGCCCGCGCTGATGATGGTCTTGCCCGGGCCGTAGGGCACCGGCGGCTGCCCGCTCAGCTCGCGCGCGAGTTCGGCGAGCATCTTCCGGTCGATGACGTTGCTGCGTTCCACCGGGGCCGCCGCGGGGCCGCCGGTGCCGAGCTTGGCGATGCTCTGGCGCATGCGCTGGCCCATGCTGCTCATCAGCATCAGCGCGAATTCGGGGGTCTTCTGCAGCGCCGCGTGGAACTGCTTTTCGTCCAGTGACAGCACCTTGCACTCGGTCTTCGCCATCGCGGTGGCGCTGCGCGGCAGGCCGGCGATCACCGCAAGCTCGCCGAATATCTCGCCGGCCTTCACCACCCCGAAGAACTTGTTCCTGATCATCAGCCCGATTTCGCCGTCGAGCAGCAGGTACATGCGCGCGCCCTTGGAAAACAGGCCGCCTGCCTTTTCGTTTTCGACAAAGATGGGCTTGCCGGCGGGTTTCTGCTCCACCGTGCCGGTGGCGCGGAAGAATTCGAGCGCCAGCGCCGGGCTGTAGGCGGGACTCTGCGCGGTTCCCTGCACGGCGCTGCGCACCACGGCCTCCGCCGGGGCCGGCTTGGGTGCGGCGGGTGCGGAAAAATCGAGGTCGTCTGCCATGGGACGGGGATTCTATATCGTCCGGCGAAGGGGTTCGCGACTCATGCGATTGCGTATTGTTCCAGCAGGCGGGGCAGGTCCGCAACGCTTTCGACCAGGCAGGTGTGGGGTTCGGTTTCCAGTTGCGCCCGGCCATGTGCGCCGGAGAGCACCCCGATCACCCAGCCCGCGCCGGCGTTGTTCCCCGCCTGGAGGTCGAGAACCGTGTCGCCAACGCTGATGACCCTCCGGGCATCGGTCACGCCGGTGAGCTGCATCGCCCTGTGGATCAGGTCGGGCGCGGGCCGTCCGCGGGATACGTCGTCCCCGCAGACGATGGCGTCCACCGTGCCGGAGTCCCAGCCGACGTACTCGACGATCAGGTCGGTGATCATGCGGTCGAATCCTGTGTTCAGCGCGACCCTGGCGCCGCGTGCGCGCAGCCACGCGAACGTTTCGGCGGCGCCCTCGACGGGCTTCACCCCGCCCGCGCGGAACAGGCCGGAAAGGTGGGCGCGGAATCCGGCGAAGATCGAGTCGGTGCGCACTTCTACGTCCGCGCCGCCCTGGGCTGCGACGAAGTGCCGGATGGCGTCGCGCTTGGAGGCGCCGCGCAGCGAGCTCAGTTCCGCTGCGCTGATTTGGATCCCGTTGGCGCGAAGGACGGCGGTGAACGCCTCCGGCACCTGGCCGGAGTCCTCGATGGTCGTGCCGGCCATGTCGAACACGACGAGGGAGACGTCATGCATCGGGCGGCCCGTTTCGCTGCGGGCCGGCATGGAATGGAGGATATGCAGGGATAATCCGGCGCATGGACGCCATTCTGCTATGAAACCCGCCATCGCAACCAGCGTGCTCGTCGTCGGCGCCGGTCCCGTGGGACTTACGCTCGCAATGGACCTGGCCGCGCGCGGGATCCGCGCGGTGGTGGCGGAGCTGCGCCACCGCGGCGAGGCCCCGAGCGTGAAATGCAATCACGTCGCGGCACGCACCATGGAAATCTTCAGGCGGCTCGGTGTGGCGCAGAAGCTGCGGGACGCGGGATTGCCTGCCGACTACCCGAACGACGTGGCCTACCGCACCACGTTCACGGGCGAGGAGCTCACCCGCATCCACATTCCCTGCCGCAGGGACCGCTACACGGCCAAGGACGGCCCCGACGGCTGGTGGCCCACGCCCGAGCCGCCGCACCGGATCAACCAGATCTACCTCGAGCCGATCCTGTTCGTGCATGCGGCCGCGCAGCCCAACGTGCAAATGTTGAACCGCACATCGATCGACGCCTTCACCCAGGATGAGGGCGGCGTCACGGCGACCGCGCGGGACCTCGACACCGGGGAGACGTATCGCATCACATGCAGCTACCTTATCGGCTGCGACGGCGGTCGGTCCGAAGTCCGCCGCGCCATCGGCGCCACGCTCGGCGGGGACGCCGTCGTGCAGCGGGTACAGTCGACCTACATCCGCGCGCCCGGCCTCATCGGCATGCTGAAGGTGCCACCCGCATGGGGAACTTTCTCGCTCAATCCGCGGCGCTCCGGCAACGTGTACGCCATTGATGGCCGCGAAACCTGGCTGGTGCACAACTACCTGCGCGAGGACGAGGCGGATTTCGATTCCGTCGACCGCGACTGGGCGATCCGCGCCATCCTCGGCGTGGGAGCGGAGTTCCGGTACGAGGTGCTGAGCCGGGAGGACTGGTTCGGCCGGCGGCTGGTCGCCGACCGGTTCCGCGACCGGCGGGTATTCATCTGCGGGGATGCGGCGCACATCTGGGTGCCGTATGCGGGCTACGGCATGAATGCCGGCATCGCCGACGCCATGGACCTGTCGTGGACCCTGGCCGCTTACCTGAACGGCTGGGCCGGCGACCGGATCCTGGAAGCCTACGAGCGCGAGCGGCTGCCGATCACCGAGCAGGTGTCCCACTTTGCAATGAACCACGCCCATGCGATGGCCAGGCAGCGGGGGGCCGTGCCGCACGACATCGAAAGCCCTGGACCGGAAGGGGAGCGGATCCGCGCCGCGGTCGGCAAGTCGGCGTATGAACTGAACGTGCAGCAGTATTGCTGCGCCGGGCTGAATTTCGGCTACTACTACACCGGCTCGCCGATCATCGCCTACGACGGGGAAACGCCGCCGCCCTATACCATGGCCTCGTTCACGCCCTCGACCGTGCCGGGCTGCCGCGTGCCGCACCTCTGGCTGCGCGACGGGCGTTCGCTCTATGATGCGATGGGGCCGGGCTACACGCTGCTGCGCTTCGATCCGGGCGTGGCGGTCGACGGCCTCGAAGCCGCCGCGCGGCAGCGCGGGGTGCCGCTCCTGGTGCTCGATGTCGACGCGGCGGAGTCGCCCGCCCTGTACCGCGAGAAGCTGGTGCTCTCGCGCCCGGACCAGCACGTCGCATGGCGCGGTGACGCGCCGCCTGCCGATCCGCTCGCGCTGGTCGACCGGATCCGCGGGGCTACTTGACCGCGTCGAGCAGCTGCGCAAACACCTTGGGCGTTCCCGCGACGATGTCGCCGGTCTCGTACCAGTCGTCCTCGCCCTTGAGTCCGCCGACGAGGCCGCCGGCCTCCTTGATCAGCAGGGCGCCTGCCGCCATGTCCCATTTCGACAGGCCCATTTCCCAGAAGCCGTCCAGGCGCCCGCAGGCCACGTACGCGAGGTCGAGGGCCGCCGCGCCCGCGCGCCGCACGCCGGAGCTCGACTTCATCATCGTGCGCAGCTGCTTGGTATAGAGGTCGAGGCGCGTGAGCTCCTTGAACGGGAACCCGGTGCCGATCAGCGCGTCGCGCAGGTGGGCGCACTTGGTCACCCTCACGCGCCGGTCGTTCAGGTAGGCGCCGCGTCCCTTGGACCCCGTGAACAGCTCGTTCTTCACCGGGTCGTAGATCACCGCGTGCGCAACCTGCCCGCGGTAGCGTATCCCGATCGACACGCAGTACTGGGGGAACCCGTGGATGAAGTTGGTCGTGCCGTCGAGCGGGTCGATGACCCAGGTATATTCGTTCTTGGCGCCGCCCGTGCCCTCGCCGGATTCCTCGGCGAGGATCGCGTGCTCGGGGTAAGCCTGCCGGATAATGTCGATGATCGCGGCCTCGGCCGCCTTGTCGACCTCGGTGACGAAATCGTTGGCGCGCTTGGCCTGCACTTCGTAGCCGCCGTTGAGCGTTGCGCGGTTGATGATCGCGCCTGCGCGCCGGGCCGCCTTTACGGCGGTGTTCAACATCGGATGCATGTTTTCTTCTTCGCGGCAGGGGGAGAGGGCGTATTTTAAACTGTAGGCACGCCAGGGACCCCGAATGAACGACGACCTCCTCTCGCATATCCGCATCGTCCTGGTCCGCACCAGCCACCCGGGGAACATCGGCTCGGCCGCGCGCGCGATGAAGAACATGGGCATCCGTTCGCTCGCGCTGGTGGCGCCCAAGCGCTTCCCGGACCCGGAAGCGGACGCCCTCGCCAGCGGCGCGGACGACGTGCTGGCCGGCGCGCGCGTATTTGATTCTCTCCCTGAGGCCATCGGCGACTGCGTTGCGGCGTATGCGCTGTCGGCGCGCATGCGCGAATGGGGGCCGGAGAACTTTCCCGTGCGCGAGGCTGCGGCCGCGGCGCTCGCGGACGCCTCCGGCGGGAGGGTGGCCTTCGTTTTCGGCAACGAAGCCTCCGGGCTCACCAACGAGGAGCTGCTCGCGTGCCAGCGGCATGTGCGCATCCCGGCCGATCCGGCCTGGAGCTCTCTCAACCTTTCCCAGGCGGTGCAGGTGGTGTCCTATGAATTGCGCATGGCGGCGACCGCCGGCGCGCTCCCGCCAGGCCGGCCCGAACCGCTTGCCACCGCGGCCGACCTCGAGGGCCTCTACGCCCACCTGGAGCAGGCCTCGATCGCGAGCGGCTTCCTCGACCCGGCCAACCCCGGACGGTTGCGCGAGCGCTGGCGCCGGCTCTTTGCGCGGGCCCGCCCAGAGCGGGAAGAAGTCAACATACTCAGGGGCTTGCTGAAGTCCCTGCTGAAGCCGGGGAACTCCCGGGGCGAATAGTTGACCAATTCGGTGGGACTTCCTAACATTACGCCTATGTTTGCCCGCCTCAGAGAAGACATCCGCTCGGTATTCGACCGCGATCCGGCTGCCCGCAATTCCTGGGAAGTGCTGACCTGCTACCCGGGGATGCACGCCATCTGGATCCACCGGCTGACGCGCACGCTGTGGGACCTGCGCCTGTATTGGCTGGGCCGGTTCCTGTCCCACATCGGCCGGGGCCTGACCGGCATCGAGATCCATCCGGGCGCGACGATCGGCCGCCGCGTGTTCATCGACCACGGCATGGGGGTGGTGATCGGGCAGACCGCGGAGATCGGCGACGACTGCACGCTGTATCACGGGGTAACGCTCGGCGGCACGTCCTGGAGCGGGGGCAAGCGCCACCCGACCCTCGGCAAGGGCGTGGTGATCGGCGCCGGCGCCAAGGTGCTGGGCCCGATCTTCGTCGGGGACGGCGCAAAGATCGGCTCCAATGCCGTGGTTGTGAAGGAAGTGCCGCCCGGCGCGACGGTAGTCGGCGTGCCGGGCCGCGTGGTCGAAGGCGAGGGTGCCGGGGCGACCCGCTTCGCCGCCTATGCGGTTGTGCAGGACCAGGACGACCCCTATGCCAAGGCGATCCGGACGCTGGTGGAACATTCCCAGGAGCTTGACCAGACGGTGCAGGCGCTGCGCGCGAAACTGGACCGGCTGGAACGCGAGCTCGCCGAGCACGAAACGGCTACCGACCGGCTCAGGGCCGTGAAATAAAAGGGTTTATTAGTTGACTATCGCAGTCGGGATTTGCTATACTTGACCAATTAGATCGGGTATCGAGGACACTATGAGACTCACGACAAAAGGCAGGTTTGCGGTAACCGCAATGGTCGATCTGGCTTTGCGCCAGTCCGGCGGGCCGGTGACCCTCTCGGCGATCAGCGAGCGCCAGCACATATCGCTCTCCTATCTCGAGCAGCTGTTCGGCAAATTGCGCCGCCACAAGCTGGTTTCGAGCGTCCGCGGCCCGGGCGGCGGGTACAACCTCGCCCAGCCCCTGCAGTCCATGTCGGTCGCCGACATCATCCTCGCCGTCGACGAGCCGCTGGACGCGACGCAGTGCGGCGGCAAGGAGAACTGCATCGACGGCGAAAAGCGCTGCATGACGCACGACCTGTGGGCGACGCTGAACACCAAGATGTTCGAGTACCTCAGTTCCGTGACGCTCCAGGACCTGGTCGACCAGCAGAAGCGCGGCAAGGACGCGAACGTTATCAAAGACCTCCGCCCGGGCGCCAAGCCCCCGGTGGAACTCGTAGCCTGACCGGCGGCAGGAGCAACAGGACCGACATGAAGTATCCGATTTACCTCGATTATTCCGCGACCACGCCGGTGGACCCGCGAGTGGCGGCGAAAATGATCCCGTACCTCACGGAGCATTTCGGCAACCCGGCCTCGCGTTCGCACGCCTATGGCTGGAAGGCCGAAGAGGCCGTGGAAGAGGCGCGCGGCCACGTGGCCGCGCTGCTCGGCGCGGACCCGCGGGAAATCATCTGGACCTCCGGCGCCACCGAGGGCAACAACCTCGCGATCAAGGGCGCCGCGCAGTTCTACAAGACCAAGGGCAGGCACCTCATCACGCAGAAGACCGAGCACAAGGCCACGCTCGACACCATGCGCGAACTCGAGCGCCAGGGGTTCGAGTGCACCTACCTCGATGTCGAGGAAAACGGCCTCGTGGACGTGGAGAAATTCAGGGCGGCGATCCGCCCGGACACCATCGTCGCCTCCATCATGATGGTGAACAACGAGATCGGCGTGATCCAGCCGATCGCCGAAATCGGCGAGATCTGCCGCGAGAAGGGCGTCATCCTGCACTGCGACGCCGTGCAGGCGGCCGGCAAGGTCGAGATCGACCTCGCCAGGCTCAAGGTCGACCTGATGACGGTGACCGCGCACAAGATGTACGGGCCCAAGGGCAGCGGCGCGCTCTACATCCGCAGGAAGCCGCGGGTGCGCATCGAAGCGCAGATCCATGGCGGCGGGCACGAGCGGGGATTCCGCTCCGGCACCCTCGCCACGCACCAGATCGTCGGCATGGGCGAGGCCGCGCGCATCGCCAGGGCGGAGATGGCGGCCGACAACGAGCGCATCCGCATGCTGCGCGACAAGCTGTGGGCGGGCCTGTCCTCGATGGAGGCCGTGGTGCTCAACGGCGACCTCGAGCGGCGCATTCCCGGCAACCTCAACGTCAGCTTCAACTACGTCGAGGGCGAGTCGCTGATCATGGCGATCAAGGACATCGCGGTCTCCTCGGGATCGGCCTGCACCTCGGCCTCGCTGGAGCCCTCTTACGTGCTGCGCGCGCTGGGCCGGTCGGACGAACTCGCCCACTCGTCGATCCGCTTCACTCTCGGCAAGTTCACCACGGCCGACGAAATCGACTTCGCGGCCAACCTGGTCAGGACGAAAGTGGCGAAACTGCGCGAGCTCTCGCCCCTGTGGGAAATGTACAAGGACGGCGTTGACCTCAACTCGGTCCAGTGGGCTGCGCACTAGGAGATAGCCATGGCATACAGTGACAAGGTAATCGACCACTACGAGAACCCGCGCAACGTCGGGTCCTTCGAGAAGGGCGACGAATCGGTCGGCACCGGGATGGTCGGCGCGCCGGCCTGCGGCGACGTGATGAAGCTGCAGATCAAGGTCGGCCGGGACGGCACGATCGAGGACGCGCGCTTCAAGACCTACGGCTGCGGTTCGGCGATCGCCTCTTCCTCGCTCATCACCGAGTGGGTCAAGGGCAAGACGCTCGACGAGGCGATGGGGATCAAGAATACGCAGATCGCGGCCGAGCTCGCGCTTCCGCCCGTGAAGATCCACTGCTCGATCCTGGCCGAGGATGCCATCAAGGCGGCGGTGGCGGATTACAGGCAGAAACACGCGGCCGAAGCGCCCGAAAAACAGGTTGCGAACGGGTAGCCCGATGGCCATCACGCTCACCGAAAAGGCCGCCAGCCACGTCAGCGGCTACCTCTCGAAGCGCGGCAAGGGCGTGGGGCTGCGCCTCGGCGTGCGCACCACCGGGTGCTCGGGCATGGCCTACAAGCTGGAGTTCGCGGACGCCGTGAACCCGGACGACGTGCTGTTCGACAGCCACGGCGTGAAGGTGCTCGTCGATCCGAAGAGCCTGCCGTACATCGACGGCACGGAGCTCGACTACACGCGGGAAGGCCTGAACGAGGGTTTCAAGTTCAGGAATCCCAACGTGAAGGACGAGTGCGGCTGCGGCGAGAGCTTCAACATCTAGGGGTAGAATAACGATTGCACGACCCTCGCGTGGCCTGCCGACTGGCGGCATGCGCTGGCGGAGGCGCGTGGGAGGTCTGTGCAACCGATTGGCGCAAGGGGCGAAAGCCCCTTTTTCATTCCTGATGACACTGAACAACATCGCGCAGGACCACTTTTCGCTGTTCGGCCTGCCCAGCGCCTACATGCTGGACGCGGTGGCGCTCGAGCGCGCCTATCGCGACATCCAGGCGCGCATCCACCCGGACAAGTTCGTCAATGCGGGCGAGGCCGAGAAGCGCGCCTCGATGCAGTGGACCACGCGCGTCAACGAGGCCTACCGCACGCTGAAGGATCCCGTGCTGCGGGCGAAATACCTGCTCGAGCAGGCCGGGCTCGACGTGGGCTTCGAGACCAACACCGCCATGGCTCCGGCGTTCCTCATGCGGCAGATGGAGTTGCGCGAGTCCCTGGAGGAGGCGCATGACGCGGCCGCCCTCGACGCACTCGCCGCCCAGCTGGCCCGCGACCGGCAGAGGCTCGAGGCGATCCTCGCCGCCAAGATCGACCTCGAAAAGGATCCCGCGGCCGCGGTAGGCGCCGTGCGGGAGCTGCAGTTCCT
>JAFEDL010000077.1:0-1956 GCA_018241645.1 Pseudomonadota bacterium | reverse complement strand
ACCGTGCGCAGCGGCACCGCCGTGTGCCTGCCGGACGAGCAGGGCCGCCCGCTGCTGCCCTCGGTGGTGCGCTACTTCCCGGAAGGCCGGACCGAGGTGGGCTATCCGGCGCAGGACGCGCAGTCGGGCGACCCGAAGAACACCATCCTTTCGGCCAAGCGTTTCATGGGGCGCGGCCTCAAGGACGTGGCCAACATCGAGAACGCGCCGTACGATTTCGTCGATGCGCCGGGCATGGTTCAGCTGCGCACCTGCGCCGGGGTAAAGAGCCCGGTCGAGGTTTCGGCCGAAGTCCTCAAGGTCCTCAAGGCCCGCGCCGAATCCTCGCTCGGCGGGGACCTGGTCGGCGCGGTGATCACGGTGCCGGCGTATTTCGACGACGCGCAGCGCCAGGCGACCAAGGACGCCGCGCGGCTGGCGGGGCTCAACGTCCTGCGCCTCCTGAACGAGCCCACGGCCGCGGCGATTGCCTATGGACTGGACAACGCGGCCGAGGGTGTCTATGCCGTGTTCGACCTCGGCGGCGGGACGTTCGACATCTCGATCCTCAGGCTGTCCAAGGGCGTGTTCGAAGTGCTCTCCACCAACGGCGACGCGGCGCTGGGCGGGGACGATTTCGACCACCGCGTGTTCTGCTGGGTGCTGGAGCAGGGCAAGCTCCCGCCGCTCTCGGCGCACGACACGCGCCTGCTGCTGACCAGGGCGCGCGAGGCCAAGGAAGCGCTGACGCTGCACGGCAGCGCGCACATCACGGCGCGCCTGGGCTCGGGCACCGTGGTCGAGGCGACGCTCACGACGGAGATTTTCGCCTCCATCACCCAGACCCTGGTCGCAAAGACGCTCGGGCCCACGCGCAAGGCGCTGCGCGATGCCGGGCTGACGATCGAGGACGTGAAAGGCGTGGTGATGGTGGGCGGCTCCACGCGCATGCCGCAGGTGCAGCGCGCCGTGGCGGGCTTCTTCAAGCGCGACCCGCTCAACAACCTCGACCCGGACAAGGTCGTTGCACTGGGCGCGGCCATCCAGGCCAATGTGCTTGCCGGCAACAAGACCTCCGGCGAGGACTGGCTGCTGCTCGACGTGATCCCGCTGTCGCTCGGCGTGGAGACCATGGGCGGGCTGGTGGAGCGCGTGATCCCGCGCAACTCCACGATCCCCGTGGCGCGCGCGCAGGAGTTCACCACCTTCAAGGACGGCCAGTCCGCGATGAGCTTCCACGTGGTGCAGGGCGAGCGCGAACTCGTGTCGGACTGCCGCTCGCTGGCGAAGTTCGAGCTGCGCGGCATACCGCCGATGGTCGCGGGCGCCGCGCGCATCCGCGTGACCTTCCAGGTCGACGCCGATGGCCTGCTGTCGGTGGGTGCGAAGGAAAACACCACCGGGGCGGAGGCCTCGGTCGTGGTCAAGCCCTCGTACGGCCTCGCCGACGAGGACATTTCGCGCATGCTCAAGGATTCCTTCGAGCACGCGCGCGAGGACATGCATGCGCGCGCGCTCCAGGAGGCGCGCGTGGATGGCGAACTGCTGCTCGAGGCCGTGCGCGCCGCCCTGGCCGCCGATGCCGCGCTGCTGACGCCCGAGGAGCGCACCGACATCGACTGCCGCGTGGAAGCGCTCGCCGCGAGCATTGCCGGCGCCGACCACCGCGCGATCAAGGCCTCCGCCGACGCCCTCAACCGCGTGACCGAAGACTTCGCCGCGCGCCGCATGGACCGCAGCGTGCGCAGCGCGCTGACGGGGCAGAAAATCGCCAACCTGAAGGTCTAGATGCCCAAGATCACCGTATTGCCGCACCCGGGCCTGTGCCCGCAAGGCGCCCGTTTCGATGCCGAGACAGGCGTTTCCATCTGCGATGCGCTGCTTACGCATGGCATCGCGATCGAGCATGCCTGCGAGAAGTCGTGCGCCTGCACCACCTGCCACGTGGTGGTCACCGGGGGCGGGGAGTCGCTCGCC